>JAHINZ010000154.1 GCA_018895795.1 Alphaproteobacteria bacterium | reverse complement strand
GTCGATGGCGATCAGCGGCTCGGCGATTTCCAGCGGCCGCGATTTCGGCCCGGGCCCCATCATCAGGCGGATGCCCTCGCGCTGCCAGGCGTTCAGGGGCGGGGCGATGGGGCGCAGCACGTCCAGCAACCCAGCCAGTTCGAGCACCGCCAGGCTGGGCAGGCAGTCGAGCAGGAAGTGGCCATAGTTGAACCGGCCGCCCCAGGCCATGAACACCGCGCCCGTCGCCAGGCGGGGCAGCTTTTTGGGCGCCCGCATCAAGGCTTCGCCGTCGGTGATCGTGACATGGGGCAGGATGGCCAGGTCAGGCGAGAGATACAGCGCCTCGCCGACGGAAGCCTTCATGACCACGCCGTGGCGGTCGATCACGGCGCCGAATTCCGGCGTATGCAGCGCGTTGCGGATCCGACTGACGGTCACGGCGTTGGCCGGCCCGCCGCCCGTGCCGTCATGCCAGTCGGGGCGGTTCTCGCCGGCCGTGCGACCGGCCAGGCGCGCCCGCATCACCGCCTCGCTGAACTGCTCGCCAGGCGTGATGGCGGCGATCGCGCCCTGAACATCGGTCTCGGCGAAGCTGGCGGTAATGCTCTCGACAGGCGTCAGCACGTGCAGGTCGTGCTCGACCCGCAAGCTCAGGCCTTGACCGCTCTGGGGCGTCGGCTTGGCGCGCCAGCGCCGGATAACGCGTTTCAGGGGGTTCGAGAGGCGGCGCATGGGCTTCAGAGATCCCACTGAACGCCGTGGCCGCTGGCCAGGACGACCGCGCCCATGGCCCGCTCGAACGCATGGGCCAGCGTGCCGTCGATCCGGCCCAGCTCGGGTTCGAACGGATAGTCGGCGGCGGCCAGGACATGGAGCGCCTTGAAGGCCGTGACGCGCCCCCAGAACATCGAACCGGCCGCGAACGCGCTGTCCGGGCCATGCTGGAAGTTCAAACGTTTGGCCAGAAAGTCCATCGCCGGGCCGTTGTTGAACATCACCGCGTGATCGCCCAGCCGCATGCGGGCGCTGTCCGGCGCCAGCAGACCCAGCCGGGGGTCGAGGGTGAACCTTTGCAGCGCCGTCTCGGCCGCCTCGGGCGCGACCAGGGCGTCCAGCAAGGTGTCGCGCCACTGGGCGCCGTTGGCCATATGCGGCGACTTCTTCGAGTGGATCTTGCAGAAGATCGTGTGACCTTGGTCCGCGGCGATCTTCAGCGCCGTCAGGAACGGCGCGATGTCGCGGCCGCGGTTGGGGGTCGCAACCAGACGCGCGCCTGGGATCGCCTTGGCCAGGGTCCTGAGCTCGGCCTCGGACCAGTGATCGGGGAAGGTGACGATGACATCGGCCTTGTCGCGCAGGCGCGCGACGCGCTTGGCGAAGACCGGGATCAGGTCGGCATAGAAGATGTGGACCAGCAGGACGGCGTCATGGCCGCGCGCGAGCTGGGTTGAGGCCGCGACCAGCGGGTGGTCGGCCGTAAGGCGCGGCGCGCGGGCCTCGATCGCGGTCCGCAGGGCCTGGGCCGAGCCGTGGCCAAACCAGCGGTCGGGTTCCAGATAGGCGCCCTCGCCCCACTCGTTCCAGGCGTTGACGAAGACCAGCCGCTCTTGCGGCGGCGCCAGGCGCGCGGTGCAGTCCAACGCCGCCTCGACCCACGGGTGGAAGAGATCGGGCGCGGCATTGTGAAAGACATGGCCGGCGCCCGGCTTGCGGGCCTCGTTGTCCCAGGACGGCATCACGCCGGGATACCGGCGCGGATCCTCGCGGCTGGCCAGGGCCTCGACCCGGTCGGCGACCACGGCCCCATAGTCATAGACCCGGCCGGCGAATTGCGGGTTCAGGCGTTGCACCGTGTCGGTGATCTCGCCCACCGCCAGAGCATGGGGCGGAAACTCGACCAGGCCGTCGAAGCCGGCGGTGCGGTAGTCGGAAAAGCCGAAGGCGTTGGTGCACAGCAGGAACAGCTCGCCGATCCCGACCTTGCGGGCGCGATCGCGCCAGCGTTTCACCGTGGCCGCGGCGTCAGGCAGGATATCGGGACGATAGACGACGATCAGCGGCTTGCCGTCGACGCGAACATAGCGCGGCGAGGCGATGTAGCGCGCCAGATCGTCGAACAGGGCGATATCGTCCTTGGGCGAATGGTTCTGCGCCATCAGGATATCGGATTCCTGACCGTCCCAGCGTCGCGTCCAGTTCTCGTTGGCCCAGCACAGGGCGAACGGCAGGTCGATGGTTTCGTCGGCGACGAAGGCGTCCAGCGGCCGTTCCAGCAGCCTGTGGCCGCCGAACCAGTAATAGTGGAAACAGAAGGCGTCGACGCCGGCGATCTTGGCCAGGGCGGCCTGGTCGCGCAGGGTCTCGGGCGTGCGCAGGTCGTAGAAGCCGAGCTCGCCCGGCAGGCGCGGCTGCAGATGGCCGGTGAATTGCGGCGCGGCCTTGCTGACATTGGTCCATTCGGTGAAGCCCTTGCCCCACCAGCGGTCGTTCTCCGGGAACGGATGGAACTGCGGCAGGTAGAAGGCCAATACCTTGGGCGCGTCGGCCTCACGGCGGGGCGGGGCCAGGGCCGGCGCGGCGAACTGCGGACTACGCAGATTGCGGGCGATCTCGACGCTGCGGACATAGGCGTCGCGCCATGGGCCCCGACTGGCCCCGATCGATTGCGACAGTCGCCGCAGGCCCCGACGCGGATCGCGCAGGGTCGACACGATATCGCGCAGACCGTGCTGAACAGGGGCCGGCAGGCGCAAGATGACGGCGCGGATGAGCCGTTTGGGCGTCGAGACCCGGCGGATCGTGGCGGAAGGCGCGGTCGCCGGCTGGACGACGAACTCGGCGATCTCGAACAGGCACGGCGCGCTGGAGGGATCCACGCGCAACTGGCGAAGGCTGCCGGCATTGGACAGGGCGACGCCGGTATAGAGGTCCCCGGAGACGTGGGTCAGCGCCTTGCGCGACTCTTCACTGAAGCCGTCGCCCCAGTCGCCATAGACGCAAGGGGCGCTGATCTTGCCGTCCAGCGCGTTCAGCCGAACGGTGATCCGCACGGCGCTGACGCCGTCAAAGCGCGGACGATCGGCCTTTTCGACCCGCCACAGCATCTGGGGATCGTCGGTCAGGGCCTGGTATCGTCCCGCGGATCCTGCGGGCGCGACGCCTTTCAGCGCGGTGGGGAGGCGGTCGCTCACGCGGGATTGCTTCTCTCGACCCACTCGGCTGTCGTTCCCAGGAAGGTCGGGACGCCGGCCTCCATGGTCATCACTCTGTTGGACACCGTCGCCGCCAGCTTCAGATCGTGGGTCGCGATCACGACGATCTTGGCCTTGTCGACCATGCTGGTCAGCCGAGCGGCGGCCTTTTTCTGGAATTCGGCGTCACCGGCGCTGATCCATTCGTCCATGATCAGGATGTCGGCGTCCATCTGGGTGGCCACCGAGAAGGTCAGGCGCGCCATCATCCCGGCCGAATAGGTCTTGAACGGCATGTGCACGAAGGCGCCGAGTTCGGAGAACTCGACGATGTCGGGCAGGCGCCGCTTGATCTCGCGATCGGGCATCATCTGCATCATGGCCAGGTTGCGGATATTTTGCAGACCCGAGGCCTCGGCGTCGAGCCCGATGCTCATCGAGATCATCGAGCTGATCCTGCCCCGGACGTCCACCACGCCGGCGGTGGGCTCATAGATGCCGGCCAGAACCTTGAGCAGGGACGTCTTGCCCGAGCCGTTGTGGCCGACCAGGGCCAGGCGGTCGCCTTCCCGCAGGTTGAGGCTGATGTTGGACAGGGCGCGGATGACGGTGACGTCCTTGCCCGAGCGCATCAGCCGCCCGCCGACGGCCATGTTCAGCACCGCGTTGCGCAGCGACTGGGCGCGCACGCTGTAGAGGTTGTAGTCGAGCGTGACGTCTTTGAGGTCGATCGAGGTTGTCATCTTGCCCTACAGCCAGAACACGACGCGGCGGCGGAAAAAGGTCAGGCTGCCCACGGCCAGCAGGGCGACGGAGACCATGAACGCCAGCGAGGCGATCAGGTCGCCCATCGGCGCCGGGTGGCCCTGCATCGGCTGACGGATGATTTCCAGAAGATGCGCGAACGGATTGAGGTCGACGATCCAGTGCAGGTGGCCGGGCATCTGGGTGCGACGCCAGAACACCGGGGTCAGCATGAACATTGCCTGGGCGACAAAGCTGACCATGTAGTTGATGTCGCGAAAGCGCAGCGACAGCATGCCCAGGGGAATGGCCAGGAAGAAGCCCGCCATCAGCACGATGGGCAGGGTCAGCAGCAGGTGCCAGTGCGGCACGACCGCCAGGCCCATGACCAGCAACACGAGCCAAAGGCCCACGACCTGGTGGGCGAAATTGATCAGCGCTCGGCTGATCTGCAGATAGGCGTGGAAGCTGACCGGCAGCTTCTGGACCTGCATGATCCCGGCGCCGCTGACAAAGGTGTTGGCCGAGTCGGGCAGCAGGCCGCCGGTCATCGACCAGGCCACCACGCCGATCATGATGAACGGCATGCTGTCGCGGAAATTGCCGCCGAAGATCGAGCCGAAGACGACGGACAGGGAAAAGGCGGTCGCCAGGGTGGTGCTGGCCAGCCAGAAGGGGCCCAGCAGGGTTCGCCGGTAACGTGTGACCGTCTGTTCAACGGCGACGCGCCACCACAAGGGCATCAGGGCGGCGCCGTCATAAAGATCCTGCAGGGCGGCCTTCAAACTTCTGACAAGGTTCATTCAGAAGCCATTCCTGCTGACGGCGAACACATCTGGTAACCACTCGAGCGGGCCCGGCGTCGAGCGGAACTCCCAAACACCCCAAGACCGAAGCGGCGCCTTCTTAGCAGGCCTCTTGGGCTTGGGAAACATTTCATCGGGACGGTTGAATCGCTGAATCTGTTGGAGGAATGGATCCGATCAACCCCCGCCGGGCGGGGGCCTTCCGAGCCCGACCGGGGCGGGCGGGCGGACCAGGGCGCCCCTTGTCAGCTCTCGGCGAGGGCCCGCAGATAGACGCCGTAGGGCGACTTCTCCAGCTTGTGCGCCAAACCGAGAAGCTGGTCGGTGTTGATCCAGCGGTTCTGGTAGGCGAGCTCCTCGCAGCAGCCGATCTTCAGGCCCTGGCGGTGCTCGATGGCCCGCACGAATTCGGACGCTTCCAGCAGGCTGTCATGGGTGCCGGTGTCCAGCCAGGCGAAGCCGCGACCCATGCGCTCGACCGACAGGGCGCCGTTCTCCAGATAGATGCGGTTGATGTCGGTGATCTCGAGCTCGCCGCGCGGCGAGGGTTTCAGGTCGCGGGCGTAATCCACCACCTGATTGTCGTACATGTACAGGCCGGTCACCGCCCAGTTGGAGCGCGGCTGCGCCGGTTTTTCCTCGATACTGATGGCCCGGTTGTTGTCGTCGAACTCGACGACGCCATAGCGCTTTGGGTCCTTGACCAGATAGGCGAAGACGCTGGCTCCGTTCTGGGCGCGGGTCGCCGCGCCTTCCAGCATGCGGCCCATGCCCGCCCCATAGAACAGGTTGTCGCCCAGGATCAGGGTGCTGGGGCCGTTACCGACGAAGTCGGCGCCGATGCGATAGGCGTCGGCCAGACCCGTGGGCTCGGCCTGAACGGCATAGACGAAATTGACGCCCCAGCCCGAACCGTCGCCCAGCAGGCCCTGGAACAGAGGCAGGTCGCGCGGCGTGCTGATGATCAGGATGTCGCGGATGCCCGCCATCATCAGGATCGAGATCGGATAGTAGATCATCGGCTTGTCGAAGACCGGCAGCAGCTGCTTGCTGACGCCCAGAGTCACCGGATGCAGGCGCGTGCCCGATCCCCCCGCGAGGATGATGCCCTTCATTGGAGTACTACCTCTAATTCCCCGGGCGGCCGGTCACGTCGGGCGGTGACCCTTGGCCGTCAGATATCTGTCCAGAGCGTCTTGCCATGCCGGCATCGATCGTCCCAGCGCCTTTTCGAGCTTGGCGTTGGCCAGGACGCTGTAGGGCGGGCGGCGGGCGGGGGTCGGAAACTCCGAGGTCGGGATCGGCGAGACGGTCGCGGCGACGCCGGCCCGGTCGATGATGGCGCTGGCGAACCCATGCCAGCTGGCGGCGCCCGAATTGACCACATGATAGACGCCGGGCTCGGCCTCGACCTTGATCAGGTCGAGGATGGCCTCGGCGGCGTCCCGCGAACTGGTCGGCGACATCATCTGGTCGGCGACGACCTTCAGCGCCCCGCGCTCGCGGCCGAACCGGATCATGGTCTCGACGAAATTGCCGCCCTTGCCGCTGGCGCCGGCCACGCCGAACAGCGAGGCCACGCGGGCGACGATGACGTCGTCATGCGCCTCGCGGGCCAGGGTTTCGCCCTGCAGCTTGGTCTCGCCATAGACGTTAATCGGGGCCGGCGCGGCGGCTTCGTCCAGCGGCGCGCGCGAGGTCTGGCCGCCGAACACATAGTCGGTGGAGACCTGCACGAGGCGAGCGCTCTTGCGGGCGCAGGCCCGGGCCAGGGTCTGGGCGAAATGGGCGTTGACGGCCACGGCTGGGGCGGGGTCCGTCTCGCAGTCATCCACGCGGGTGACGGCGACGCTGTTGATGGCGATGTCGAAGTCCAGATCGGCCAGGGCCGCGTCCAGGCCGGCGCGATCGGCGGCGTCGAACATCGGCCGTCGCAAGGCGATCAGGTCCAGGCCGCGCGTCGCGGCGAGGGCCGAAAGGTCCTGGCCCAGCTGGCCGTTGGCCCCGAACAAAGCGATGCGCGGCCCAGACGTTCTTGGACGGGCGGTCATCAGGCGGTCTTCAGGCCCAGGCGCTGGCCGTCATAGCGCTCGCGCAGCGGCCGCCACCAGTCCTCGCGGGCCAGATACCATTCGACGGTCTTGCGCAGGCCGGTGTCAAAATTTTCCTGCGCCTTCCAGCCCAGCTCGGTTTCCAGCTTGGTGGCGTCGATGGCGTAACGGGCGTCATGGCCCGGGCGGTCGTGGACGAACTGGATCAGGTCGCGGCGCTTGAGACCGGCCTGCGGGCGCAGCTCGTCCAGCAGGTCGCAGATCGCCTCGACGACCTCCAGATTGGTCCGCTCGTTGCGGCCGCCGACATTGTAGCTTTCGACGACCCGGCCCCGAGTGGCGATGGTCACCAGGGCCCGGGCGTGGTCGTCGACATAGAGCCAGTCGCGGATGTTGTCGCCCTGGCCATAGACCGGCAGCGGCTTGCCCTCGAGGGCGTTCAGCGTGACCAGCGGGATCAGCTTCTCGGGGAAGTGATAGGGGCCGTAATTGTTGGAGCAGTTGGAGATCACCACCGGCAGGCCATAGGTGTGACGCCAGGCGCGGACCATGTGGTCGGACGAGGCTTTCGAGGCCGAATAGGGCGAGCGCGGATCATAGGGCGTGGTTTCGGAAAACAGGCCCTCGGCGCCCAGGCTGCCGAACACCTCGTCGGTCGAGATGTGGTGGAAGCGGAAGGCCTCGGCGGCGACGGCGTCCAGGGTGCGCCAGTAATCCAGCGCCGCCTGCAGCATCACATAGGTGCCGATGACATTGGTCTGGATGAAGGCCCCGGGGCCGGTGATCGAGCGGTCGACATGCGACTCGGCGGCCAGGTGCATGATGTGGGTGGGCTGGAAGTCGGCGATGGCCTGGGCGACCGCGCCGGCGTCGGCGACGTCGCCCTTCACGAAGGTGTAACTGTTGTGACCGCGCAGCTCGGCCAGGCTGGCCTCGGAGGCCGCATAGGTCATGGCGTCGAAATTGAGGATCGCCGCGTCGCCCAGGCCGGCCAGATAGCGGCAGACCGCCGAGCCGATGAAGCCGCAGCCGCCGGTGACCAGGATACGGAGGTTGCGCGACATCGGGGGCCCTTCCGGAAACTCAGCCCGCCCCGTAGCTCAGAAATCGCCGTCAGAGCAACACTAGTCGGTGAACACCACCGTCTTGCGGCCGTTCAGCAGCACGCGGTCTTCCAGGCGATAGCGCAGGGCCCGGGCCAGCACGCGGCGCTCGATGTCGCGGCCCTTGCGGATCAGGTCCTCGGGGGTGTCGCGGTGGCTGATGCGTTCGACGTCCTGCTCGATGATCGGACCTTCATCCAGATCGCCGGTCACGTAGTGGGCGCTGGCCCCGATCACCTTCACGCCGCGGGCGTGGGCCTGGTGATAGGGCTTGGCGCCCTTGAAGCCGGGCAGGAACGAGTGGTGGATATTGATGCAGCGCCCGGCCAGCTTGGCCGACAGCCCCTCCGACAGCACCTGCATGTAGCGGGCGAGCACGACGATGTCGGCCTGGCTGTCCTGGATCAGCTTCCACAGGGCGGCTTCCTGCTCGAACTTGGTCTCTTTCGTCACCGGCAGGTGATGGAAGGGCAGGCCGGTCAGGTCGACATGGGCGTAGGTCTGCGCCGGGTGGTTGGAGACCACGGCGGCGATCTCCATCGGCAGCTCGCCAATCTTCCAGCGATAGACCAGGTCGGCCAGGCAGTGGTCGAACTTGCTGGCCAGGATCATCACCCGGTAGCGGCTCGTGCGGTCGCGCAGGGTCCACTTCATCGACAGGGCCTCGGCGACCACCGCGAACTCGGCGCGCAGCGCCGCGTGGTCGGCGTCATCGGCGTCGAACACCACGCGCATGAAGAACTGGCCGGTCTCCTGGTCGTCGAACTGCTGGGCGTCGAGGATATTGCAGGCGCGCTCGAACAGGAAGGCGGACACCTTGGCGACGATGCCGCGCTGGTCGGGACAGGAGAGGGTCAGGATCATGGTCCGCTCCCTCTAGAGGCTTGGCGCGTCGAAGAAAAGCGTCTCGCCGCGCGGGGCGAGGATGAAATCGCTCGTCACGGGCGGAAAATCGCCGGGTTCGGGCATGGGCATGCCCTCTGGTCGGGCCGGACCGGCGATCTTGCCGCGCCCGGCTAGGCAGCGACGCGCGGACGGGTCTAGGCTCGCCCCATGGCATCCTCTTCCGAAGCGCTTTCCGTCCGCGCGATCGACGTCCTGGCCAAGCTGGTCGCGTTCGACACCACCTCGCGCCTGTCCAACCTGGCCCTGATCGAATGGGTCGAGGCCTATCTGTCCGACCTGGGCGTGACCTCGCGGCGGGTGCCCAACAGCGATGGGACCAAGTCGAATCTGTTGGCGAGCATCGGCCCGGCGGTGGAGGGCGGCGTCGTCTTGTCGGGCCATACCGACGTGGTGCCGGTGGACGGCCAGCCGTGGTCGACCGACCCGTTCGTGCTGACGCAGAAGGACGGCCGGCTCTACGGGCGCGGAACCTGCGACATGAAGGGCTTCCTGGCCCTGGCCCTGGCCGCCGCGCCGGACCTGGCGGCGGCGACGCTGTCCCGGCCCGTGCACCTGGCCTTTTCCTATGACGAGGAGGTGGGCTGTCTGGGCGCGCCCGACATGATCGCGGTGATCGCCCGCGATCTGCCCAGGCCCGCTTTGGTGGTGGTCGGCGAGCCCACCGACATGGTCGCGGTCAGCGGCCACAAGGGCATCGCGTCGTTCCGCGTCACGGTGTCCGGGCGCGAGGCCCATTCCAGCCTGACCCATCTGGGCGTCTCGGCCAATATGGCGGCGATCAAGCTGATGGCCGGCCTGGTCGAGCTGTCGGAGACGCTGGCGCGCGAGGCCGATCCCGCTTCGCCGTTCACGCCCAAGGGCGCCAGCCTGACCATCGGTCAGGTCCATGGCGGCACGGCCGTCAATATCCTGGCCCGCGAATGCGTGTTCATCTTCGACCTGCGCACCCCGCCGGGGATGGATCCGATGGCGATCCTGGCCGAGTTCTTCGCCAAGGCGACCGCCATGGACGGCGAGCTGAAGGCCCGCGCGCCCGAGGCGGGGGTCAAGGTCGAGCGCCGCTCGCTGACCCCGGCCTTCGCGCCCGAGGTCGACGGCGTGGCCGAGGCCTTCGCCCGCCGGATGGCCGGCGATAACGGCCCGGCGCGGGTGGTGCCCTATGCCGCCGAGGCCGGGCAGTTCCAGGGCGCGGGGTTCTCGACGGTGATCTGCGGCCCCGGCTCGATCGACCAGGCGCATCAGCCGGATGAGTTCGTCGAGATCAGCCAGATGCAACGCGGCGCGGCCTTCATGGCGCGGTTGGTGGAAGAGCTTTCCCTGTAGAGCTCCGGTCATCCCGCGACTTGTTCGCGGGACCCATCTGTCC
>JAHINZ010000153.1 GCA_018895795.1 Alphaproteobacteria bacterium | reverse complement strand
CCGTCGCGCCGGCGCTGGCGGCGAAATGCGGCACGTCGATCCGCGCTAGGGGATCATCGGCGATCAGCAGAACCTGACCACCGGCCGGCGCGGCCTCCAGAGCCCGCCGCAATCGCAGGGTCGGAACGGGACAGCGATGACCGCGGGCATCGACCACAACGGACTCAGGCATCGTCAAACACCCGCTCGGCCTGGGCGGCGGTCAGGATCACGTGCTGTCCCGCCTCCAGGTCCGCGGGCAGGCTCAGCCCGCCGATCCGCTCCCTGTGAAGCTGGACCACGTGGTTGCCGGCGGCGGCGAACATCCGGCGCACCTGATGGTACCGGCCCTCGGTGATGGTCAGACGAGCATGATGGGGGTCGATCACGGCCAGCTGAGCCGGCAGCAACGGCTTTTCCTCGCCCTCGAGCATCAGCTCGCCGGCGGCGAACAGCGCCCCTTCACCGCCCTGCAGCGGACGATCCAGCGTGGCCAGATAGGTCTTGGGCACATGACGCTTGGGAGAGATCACCCGATGCAGATAGTCGCCGTCATCGGTGATCAGGATCAGGCCGGAGGTGTCCTTGTCCAAGCGGCCCACGGTCGACAAGCCCGGATCGCGGATCCGCCAGCGGCGCGGCAGCAGGTCATAGATCCGCTCGCCATCCTCCTTGTGCGAGCAGACGACGCCGAGCGGCTTGTGCATCAGCAGGACCAGCGGGGCCGGCGGATCGACCGCCACGCCCCGGATCGTCATGCGGTCAGGAAGATCCGCCGTCACGGCGACCTTGGCGCCGATGTCCTTGAGCACCTTGCCGTCCAGCACGACCTTGCCGCCGGCGATCAGAGCCTGCACGTCCTTGCGACTACCGTAGCCCAGATTGGCCAGCAGCCGATCAAGCCGCGCCATCAGGGCCTTGGTCATTTGCGGGCCTCGTAGACCTTGTAGCCGTTGGTTTCGCCGGCCAGCCGCACCTTGGCGAAATGCTCCGCCAGGATGGCCTCGTAGGGCAGGTGGCGATTGGCGACGATCCACAGATCGCCGCCCTTGCGCAGCGAAGCGGCCGCCGTGCGGATAAACGCCTGACCCAGGGATCGATCCTCGCCGCCGGTCTCATGGAAAGGCGGGTTGGTGACGACGAAATCCAGAGCGCCCAGGGTCGAGGCGATCTGCCGCACGTCGCCCCAGACGAAGTCGGCGCGCGGATCATCGATATTGCGGCAGGCCGCGTCGATGGCCCGGCGGTCCAGATCGATCAGGGTGAGCTTGGTGACCTTCTGCGAGGTCAGGGCGTTGCGTGACAACCAGCCGATCCCACATCCGAAGTCGGCGCCCGCGCCGACCAGGGGCGGCAGCGTCTTGAGCAACAAATCTGTGCCCGGGTCCAGGCGGTCCCAACTGAAGATGCCAGGTTGGGTCCAGAGATCATCGGTCGCGCGCCGCGGAGCGCCGGCTGCGATGGCGTCCTCCAGACCAACCGGGGTCTCGGGCCGCAGGGCGACGCAGATCCGATTGTGCTTCTTCGAGCTTTCCCCGACCACACAGCCGAAGGCTTCCAGCTCCTTGCGCAGTCGGAGCCCGCCGCGGTCCTTCAGGCCAAAGGCCGTCAAGCGACCCTCCACCTTCAGCGCTCGAAGCGCATGAGCCAGGACGTAACGGCGCTCGACGACGCCCGCTGGGGCGTGAATGGCGATGGCGTCCAGCGATTGGTCGTCGAGAGCGATCAGATCCTCGCCGTCGGCGACCATCGGCGAAACCTGGATCGCGTCGGCCGCGACCGGAGCCAGATCATGATCGGCCGGGCCGTAGAACGCCGTGCGAGGTGGGGACATTGTAATCCTGGATTGTCCGCCGCGCCGGATCAGCGTGTCCAGCGCGGCGGGAAGGGGGTGGCGGACAGAGTGGGATTCGAACCCACGGTAGGCTTTCACCTACGGCGGTTTTCAAGACCGCTGCCTTAAACCACTCGGCCATCTGTCCGGAGCGGCGGCTATATCAGCGCTCTCGCGCCTTAACCAGACGGCAAAACAACCTGATGCAGGATGAACGTTCCAAGGGCGCAGTCGCGTCGCAAAGACCTCGGCATGGTTGGGCAGCAACATTTCTGGCGCGGTGTGCGCGGTTTGACCCTGATGGCGCTGGCCGCCGTCAGCCTTGCCGCCTGCGCGACCCCCACGCCCCGTCTGGACATCGGCCATTCGGTCGCCTCATCGCCGCGCGGCCCGATGACTTCACCTTCGGGAAAGCCGTTGAGAGGGACGGAAAAGCCGTATCAAATCAAAGGAACTTGGTACTATCCGCAAGAGAGCCCGGATTATGACGTGAAAGGGATCGGCTCCTGGTACGGTGAGCAGTTCCACAATCGTCGCACGTCCAACGGCGAAATTTTCGACATGAATATCCCGTCGGCGGCTCACAAGACCTTGCCGTTGCCTTGCCTGGTCGAGGTGACCAATCTCGACAACGGCCGCAAGATGCTGCTGCGCGTCAACGATCGCGGTCCGTTCGTCGGGGATCGGGTCATTGATCTCTCGCGCGCCGCCGCCGAGCAACTGGGCTATCGCCGCCAGGGCGTGGCCCGGGTTCGGGTGCGCTATGTCGGCCCCGCGTCGAAGTCGGCGTTTGAGCCGCGACAATACGCCCAGGCGCCTGCCGCGCCGGCTCCGCCGCCAAAGCCGGAGGAGGCGGTGAACGCCAGCGAGCCAGCCTGGCCCGCCGAGCCGCCGCCTGTCCGCACGGTGCTGGTTGCGCCGCGAGCAACGACCTTCAAGGTTCAGGCCGGAGCCTTTTCCAGCCGAGAGAACGCCGAGCGCGCGGTCGCGCAACTCAAGGCCGCAGGTTGGGCGACCATCGAACCGATGATGCGGGCCAGCGGCACGCTGTATCGCGTCGTTGTCGCGGCGGGCGAAGACGAGGGTTCAGCCAGCACGCTGCGCGAGCGGGTCGTAGCCCTGGGCTATTCCGGCGCGACCGTCCTTCATCGCTGACGGCCCGGCGCGAGGCCACTGGACAAGCGGCGCGATCCGGCCGAATTGAAGCCTGTTATGCGCGGTTCATTCATCAGTTTCGAGGGCGGGGAGGGGGCTGGAAAGTCCACCCAGATCCGCAGCCTGGCCGATCGCCTCACCTCGGCCGGTTTTGACGTCGTGCTGACCCGTGAGCCTGGCGGAAGTCCCGGCGCCGAGACCATTCGCGAGTTGCTGGTCAATGGCGAGGCAGACCGCTGGTCGTCGGTGACCGAGACGCTTTTGATGTATGCGGCCCGGCGCGATCATCTGGAGCGCGTGATCCGTCCCGCTCTGGATCGCGGAGCCATTGTGCTTTGCGACCGGTTCTCCGACTCCACCCGGGCCTATCAAGGCGCTGGCGGCGACGCTCCCGCCTCGCTGATCGCCGCGCTGGAAGACCACGTGCTGGCGGGCTCGATCCCGGATCTGACCCTGGTCTTCGACATCCCAGCAGCCGTCGGGCTTGAACGCGCGGCCAACCGCGGCGGCGCGGCCCGGTTCGAATCCAAGGGGTTGGATTTTCATGAACGCCTTCGGGCCGGCTTTCTGACGATCGCCCAGCGTGAACCCACGCGCTGTGTCGTGATAGATGCGGCCGACACGCCGCAAGCCGTGTTCGACTCAGTCTGGGATGCCGTGTCGACCCGGTTTGATCTCTAGATGAGCGCGCCGCCCCATCCCCGCGACGTCTATGACCTGGAGGGACTGGGCGCTGCCGAGGTCTCGTTCCTGGATGCGCTGGCGCGAGGGCGTCTGCATCACGCTTGGCTGCTGACCGGCCCTGAAGGCGTGGGCAAGGCGACCTTGGCCTATCGCATGGCGCGACGCCTGCTGGGCGCGCACCCTGATCCGTCCCACGGCCT
>JAHINZ010000152.1 GCA_018895795.1 Alphaproteobacteria bacterium | reverse complement strand
CCGGCGTCCGCGCCGCCGTCCACATAGGCGTGGGCCATGGTCTGGCCGTCGAGATAGTAGGCGGGGAAGGCCGACGCCACGTTGTTGAGGGCGACGACCAGGTTGGGGGCGTTCAGGTCCTGGGCCAAACCCCGCGCGCGGGCGACATCAGCCTTGAACGCCTGGGCGTTCTGTTCGGCCAGCTTCCACCCATCGTCCAGGCCCGCCAGGCCGCGGGTCGCCGACACATCGGTCAGGAACTGCTGCACCTGAACGATATCAAGCTGGATCTGCTTCATCAGAACCGCCAGTTCGAGTTTCTTGGCCGCTGAAATCTCGTCGCGCGCCGATTCCACGGCCCTGTCCGCCCTCTGGCGTTCGATCGAGAACGCGCCCAGCCCCGCTGCCGCGACGCAAAACAGAGTCAGGCCGACCACCATCAGCGTGATGAAACGTTCCAACGGGCGATGACTGGCGATGGCTTTGGGCTCGGACATAAGTTCCCCACTGCGCGGAAAAGTGAATCGGACCGCCTTCGGAGGTAGTGATAGCTCGGTTAAGGCTGAGATAATGGTGCCAGAGTTTCCGCGCTTGTTGCTCGGCTTGAGTATAAAATTTCTCGGACACCGGTAAAAATACCTAGGCGCTTGTTTCCAGATCGGATCTTGGCGGAAAGACACTCTTAAGCTCTCACGCGCAATCTGACGCCAGGCCCGGCCATCGCGAGGAGCAACGTCGGGTTGGAGGACGCCATGTCGTCGACCGTAACATCCAGCTTTCGCCGCCGGGGCCTTGATCATTTCGAACCGGCGGACGACGATCCCCAGATCCAACGCCGCCTGCGCGGGACCCTGGAACAGATCGACTACACGGCCTTCGCCTCGAACAAGGCGCTGATCGGCCAGGCCCTAGGTCATGTGGACGCCACCCACTTCCAGCACATGGCCGTCGCCGCCGCCCAGGCCCGCGCCCAGTGGGTGGCCGCCGCCGTGGCCATGACCGAAACCGCCCACACGCCGACGGCCGATCAGATCGCCAAGCTGGCCCATATGCGCGTGGCCTATGAGGAACTGGCCGAAGCCTATGAGGCGATGCGGCGGATGGTCGAGCGCGGCTATGTGGTGTTTCGCGCCACGCCCGGGAAGAGCTGAGTCGCTGACACCTAGATATATACCCGGGTAATATTGACTTCATAAATTATCCGGGTAGAAAGCACGGCGCAGGAGGGTCCCATGAACGGACGCAAGGCGCTGATGCGCGACTATCGTGATCGTAAGGTCGAGGCCGGGATCTATGCCGTGCGCTGCGCCGTGAGCGGCGAGGTCTGGGTCGGCGCCACGCCCGAATTGGCGACCCGTCGTAATGGCCTTTGGCTCACCCTCCGGCACGGGAGGCATATGGAAAAGACCTTGCAGGCCGCCTGGAGCGCGCATGGCGAGGCGACCTTCACCTATGAGCCCCTGGAAGCGATCGAAGACGAGGCCCTGGGCCCGCTGGGCCGATCATCGCTGTTGAAGGAACGGCGGGCGGCCTGGATCGAGGCTCTGGACGCCAAGGGATTGAACCGATGAGCCATGTGGTTTTCAGGGGCGCCGAGCGGGTCGGCGAGGGCCCCGCGCTCGAAGTGGCCCTGGTCGCCCAGCGTCTGGCGGCGGAGGCCTCGGGCGATCCGGTGCTGATCTTCGACGCCGAAGGCCGCCAGGTGGATTTCGACCTCAGCGGCGCCCCCTCCGATCTCGCCGCGCGGTTCGCGCCGGCGATCCCGCCCGAGGCCGCGCCGCGGGGACGTGGCCGGCCCAAGCTGGGGGTTGTTCCGCGGGAGGTCACGCTGTTGCCGCGTCACTGGGACTGGCTGGCGAGCCAGCCGGGGGGGGCGTCCGTGGCTTTGCGCAAACTGGTCGAGGCCGCCCGACGTGAGGCCGAGGGCCCTGATCGCATCCGCCGATCGCGCGAGGCGGCCTATCGTTTCGCCAATGTCATGGCCGGTGACCGACCCGGCTACGAGGCTGCGACAAGGGCCCTGTTCTCCGGAGACGCTGCGGCCTTCGCGGCGCGGATCGCGGCTTGGCCCGCCGATATCGCCGCTCAGGCGCGGATCTTCGCGGCCGAGGCGTTCAGCGGCGACGACGCGCGCCCCTAGGGCCTTGTCAGCGAGGCGGACGCGGGCTTCGCGGGAAGACGCGGCGTCAAGCCAAAGATCCAAAGCTCGGGCTTTTGGCCGTCAGGCGCGAAAGGGCCCGGCGTCGGCTTGAATTCCGCCCCGTTCTGCATCCATCGATGTTCAGGACACGTTTCTTCGGCAATGTTCGCCGGAGCCGTCCCCATGCGCGTGAAGACCCTCTCCATCCTCGCCGCCGCCAGTCTGGCCTGCGCCACACAGGCTTGGGGTCAGGCGCCCCAACCCGCCAAACCGGTGGATATCGGTAGGCTCTATTCCGGTCGCTGGTTGGAAGTGGCCCGAACGCCGATGGGGCTGACCAACGGCTGCGTCGCCGGCGCCACCAACTATCTGTTCACCGGCGGAGACCAGGTTCTGGTGCGCGACACCTGCGAGGTGGGCGCGCCGGGCGGTCGGGAGAAGGCGATCGAGGGGCGGGGCAAGATCCTGGATCCCGGCGTCAACACCAAGCTGCGCGTGCGCTATCCATTTTGGATCACCTGGGACTATTGGATCCTGGATCACGACGATGACTATGCTTGGTTCATCGCGGGCGACCCTCGACTGAAGCGCATCTTTATTTT
>JAHINZ010000151.1 GCA_018895795.1 Alphaproteobacteria bacterium | reverse complement strand
CTGGGCCTGGTCCTGGCCTGGGGCGCGGCGACCCTGGCCAAGCGGGCGCCGAGCGGCCGCCACACCTACGGCCTGCGCAAGGGCACGATCCTGGCCTCGCTGACCAACGCCGCCCTGCTGCTGGCGGCCACCGGGGCCATCGCCTGGGAGGCCGTCCGCCGCTTCGCCGCCCCGACCCCGGTCGACAGCGGCCCGGTGATGATCGTCGCCGCCATCGGTATCGTCATCAACACCGCCACGGCCCTGATGTTCATGCGCGGCTCGAAGGATGATCTGAACGCCCGGGGGGCCTTCCTGCACATGGCCGCCGACGCCGCCGTCTCGGCCGGCGTCGTGCTGGCCGCCCTGCTGATGATGCTGACCGGTTGGCTGTGGATCGACTCGGTCACCAGCCTGCTGATCGTCGCCGTGATCGTGCTGGGCACCTGGGGTCTGCTGCGCGACTCGTTGGACATGGCGCTCGACGCGGCGCCGCGCGGGGTCGATCCGGGCCAGGTGCGCGACTGGCTGGCCGGCCGTCCCGGTGTGGCGGAAGTCCACGACCTGCATATCTGGGCCATGAGCACCACCGAAACGGCCCTGACGGTCCATCTGGTCAGACCGGCCGCCGCCGATCATGACCAGTTCCTGCACGATATCTGCTCGGAACTGGCCAGCCGGTTCAAGATCGGTCACGCCACCTTGCAGATCGAACACGGCGACGGCGCCCATGCCTGCCGCCTGGCCCCCGCGGACGTGGTGTGAGCCTCCCGCTGTCGCTGGCGCTCTACCGCCTGGGTACGGCGGCCCTGGAGCCCTTGGCGGCCCTGCTGCTCAAGCGTCGCGCCGCCAAGGGCAAGGAAGATCCCACGCGTCTGAACGAACGCCTGGCCCGCCCCACGGCGCCGCGCCCCGACGGCCGGCTGGTCTGGATGCACGGCGCCAGCGTCGGCGAGAGCCTGTCGATCCTGCCCCTGGTCGAGCGCCTGCGGGCCGAGCGGCCCAAGGTCTCCCTGCTGGTCACCTCCGGCACCGTCACCTCGGCGCGACTTCTGGCGACCAGGCTGCCCCCCGGCGTGATCCACCAGTACGCGCCGGTTGACACCCCGGGCGGCGCCCGGCGGTTCATCGCCCACTGGCGGCCCGACCTGGCGGTGTTCGTCGAAAGCGAGCTGTGGCCCAATCTGCTGCTGGCCGCCAAGGCCACCGGAACGCGCCTGGCCCTGGTGTCGGCCAAGCTGTCGGACAAAAGCTACGACCGTTGGCGGGCCAAGCCGTTCGCGGCCCATCAGCTGTTTTCCGGTTTCGACCTGATCCTGGCCCAGGACAGCCGGGCGGCGGAACGCTTCGCCAGCCTGGGCGGGACGGTGACCGGCGAGGCCGACCTGAAGTTCGGCTCCGCGCCCCTGCCCGTCGACCCGGCCGAACTCTCGCGCCTCAAGGCCCAACTGGCCGACCGGTCGCTGCTACTGGCCGCCAGCACCCATCCGGGCGAGGACGAGATCGTGCTGGACGCCGTCGCTGGCCTGCCCGACCGCCCCCGCCTGGTCATGGTCCCGCGCCATGTCGAACGGGGCCCGGCGATCGCCGAGGCGGCGCGGGCCCGGGGCCTGACGGTCAGCCTGCGCAGCCTTGATCCGCAGGCGACGACCCCGGTGATGGTCGCCGACACCTTGGGCGAGCTGGGCCTGTGGTTCCGGCTGGCGGATCTGGCCCTGGTCGCCGGCAGTCTGGTTCCCGGCATCGGCGGCCACAATCCGCTGGAGCCGGCGCGGCTGTCGTGTCCGATCGTCTCGGGACCGCATGTCGAGAACTGGCTGACCGCCTATGCCGAGCTGTCCGCCGTCGACGGCGTGACCCTGGCCGACGCCAGCGTGCTGGGCGAGCGGCTGGCCGCCGCCCTGGCCGATCCCGCCGCCGGTCGAAGCCAGGCCGAGCGCGCCGGGGCCTTTGTCGCGGCACGCGACGCCGAGGCCCGCGCCGGCCTCACCCGCATCATCGAGCTGGTCCCATGAAGCTTTCGACGCCCCGCTGGTGGTATGTGCGGCATGGCGGCCCGGCGCCGATCACCCGCGCCCTGCTGACCCCGCTGTCCTGGATCTGGGCGGCGGCGACGGCGCGTCGGCTGCTGAAGGCCACCCCCGTCGAGGTGCTCGCGCCGGTGATCTGCGTGGGCAACATCACCGTCGGCGGGACGGGCAAGACCCCGATCGTCCGCGAGCTGCTGCTGACCCTGACCCAGAAAGGGATCAACGCCCACGGCCTGGCGCGCGGCTATGGCGGCAAGCTGAAGGGCCCGACCCAGGTCGACGGCGCCCGCCACACCGCCGCCGATGTCGGCGACGAGCCGCTGATGCTGGCCCAGGACTTTCCGATGTGGGTGTCCCGCGACCGGGTGTCCGGGGCCAGACGCGCCTCGACCGCCGGGGCCGGGGCGATCGTCATGGACGACGGCCACCAGAATCCCGACCTGAAAAAGACGCTGTCCCTGGTCGTCGTCGATGGCGAGACCCGGCATGACGAGTGGCCGTTCGGCGACGGCAAGGTGTTTCCCGCCGGGCCAATGCGCGAACCCCTGAAGGCGGGGCTGGCCCGGGCCGACGCCGTGGTCCTGCTGCTGCCCGCCGACCTGCCGGCCGCGGATCCCGAGCTGCTGGCGGTGTTCGGCGACACGCCCGTTCTGATCGCCCGACTGGAACCGGTGGGCCGCGTCCCGCAAGGGCCGCAGGTGGGGTTCGCAGGCGTCGGCAAGCCCTGGAAGGTCGAGCGCGCCCTGAAGGCCGCCGGCTGCGACCTGCGCGACTTCGCGCCCTTCCCCGACCATGGCGTCTATGACGAGGCCACCCTGGCGATGCTGGCCGACCGCGCGGCGCTGTTCGACGCCGGCCTGG
>JAHINZ010000150.1 GCA_018895795.1 Alphaproteobacteria bacterium | reverse complement strand
TGTCGCGGAGCGACTGAGGGGGCAGCGCCGCCTCGGGTCGTACTTGGCGACGTCTGGATGAGCGCCGAGCCGACCCCCTCCGGCCCTCTGGGCCACCTCCCCCAGAGGGGGAGGATCAACCAGAACGTCCTCCCACCACCCCTCACAGACCTTCGCGATGTCTGCTGTCGGGCGGTGACGTCCAAGGTCCGCATTTCGGCCCCCGATCCTGTGCGAACCTTGCTGACGACACGCTAGGGATGTAGCGTGATCGGGGAAAGCTCCGGAGGATCAAGGATGTTTCCGCTGTGGGTGTATGCTGCTGTCGCGCTGGCGATCGCCTTCGTGGCGTTCGCTGTGGCGCAGTGGACGCCGGGGCTGGGCGCGATTTTTGTCGCTGGCGCCACAACGATGTGGGTAGCCTATTCGGCGTATCGCGGGGCGAGGGCGCGACAGCGCTAGCGGGTACGACATCCACCCTAACCGCCTGTCACCACCTTCGCTGACGGCGCGGTTCCACCGCTTCACCGCCCCCCGCCGCCCGCCACCCCCGCCAAAGATGAAGGAATCCCAGCCTCGCTGTGCTACACGCACGCGCAATGACTGACACCATCTCACAAAACGCCGCCCTGCCCACGCGGGCCGGCTTCGCCGCCATCATCGGCGCCCCCAATGCGGGCAAGTCCACCCTGGTCAATCGCATGGTCGGGGCCAAGGTCTCGATCGTCACCCAGAAGGTCCAGACCACGCGCTTTCCCGTGCGCGGCGTGGCCATGCACGGCGCCGCCCAGATCATCCTGGTCGACACCCCCGGCATCTTCAGCCCCCGCCGTCGCCTCGACCGCGCCATGGTCCGCGCGGCCTGGAGCGGCTCGGAAGAGGCCGAGGTCACCGTGCATCTGGTCGACGTCCAGGGCGAACTGGCCTCGAACAGCAACACGGCCACGCCCGGCGAGCACCGCTCGATGCAGGACGTCCAGACCATCATCGAGGGCCTGAAGACCGCCAACCGCCAGGTGATCCTGGCGCTGAACAAGATCGACGGCGTCAAGCGCGACACCCTGCTGGCCGTGACCCAGGAGCTGTTCGACACCGGCGTCTATTCCGAGGTGTTCATGATCAGCGCCGCCACCGGCGCCGGCGTCGATGATCTGATGGAGCGCCTGGCCGGCATGATGCCCGAGAGCCCGTGGCTGTATCCGGAAGACCAGACCGCCGACCTGCCGGCCCGGCTGCTGGCCGCCGAGATCACCCGCGAGAAGATCTATCTGCGCGTGCACGAGGAACTGCCCTACGCCGCCTCGGTGGAAACCACCGCCTTCGAGGAGCGCGCCGACGGCAGCGCCCGCATCGAGCAGACCATCTATGTCGAACGCGACGGCCAGAGGGCCATCGTGCTGGGCAAGGGCGGCCAGACCCTGAAATGGATCGGCCAGGCCGCGCGCGAGGAGCTGTGCGACATCCTCGACCGCAAGGTGCACCTGTTCCTGCACGTCAAGGTCAAGGAAAACTGGGCCGAAGAGCGGGGCGTCTTCAACGACATGGGCCTGGACTTCGACGTCTGAGGCCAAGGCCGCGCCGCCCTGAACGGCGGCGCGGCTCTTGACTTCACGGTCGGCAGGCTGTCCTAGGACTGAGAACAGACCGGGAATATCGCCGCCAGTGCGCCAGACCGCCACCGCCCTTTCTCCGGCCGCTCCGGCGGTCGACCTCGACGCCTATTGCGCGCGGATCGGCTATGACGGCCCGCGCGAGCCGACCCTGGCCGTGCTGCGGGCCATTACCGGCCGGCACCCCGACGCCATCCCGTTCGAGAACCTCGACGTGCTGCTGGGGCGGGGGATTTCCATCGACCCGGCCGCCATCGACGCCAAGCTGATCGGGGCCGGGCGGGGCGGCTATTGCTACGAACAGAACGGCCTGCTCAAGCGGGCGCTGAGCGCCTTCGGCTTCCAGGTCGAGGGCCTGATGGCGCGGGTGCTGTGGATGGCCCCGGCCGGCGCGCCGGCCCGGCCGCGCTCGCACATGGTGCTGGGCGTCGAGATCCCCGAGGCGCCTGGGGGCGAGACCTGGCTGGCCGACGCCGGGTTTGGCGGCTGCGTGCTGACCGCGCCGCTGCGGCTGTTCTCCGATGAGGTTCAGGACAGCCCCAACGGTCCGTTCCGCATCGTCGACGCCGCGCACGGCGGCGTGGCCGAGCGCCAGGTGCAGGCCAATCTGTCGGGGACCTGGGCGCCGCTGTATCAGGTGGCCAAGGGCGCCTGGGCCGATGTCGATTATGAGCAGGTCAATTTCTACACCTACACCCACCCGTCGTCGCACTTCACGTTCAGCATGACGGTGGGGCGCACCACGCCGACCGCGCGCTACGCCCTGAAGAACAACCGCCTGACCCATCGCGACGCGACCGGGGCGCTGGTCGAGCAGCGCGATCTCTCGGTCGATGAGCTGGAAGCGACCCTGCGCGACGTCATCGGCCTGCCGGTCGAGGCGGACTGGCGGCCGGTGCTGGACAAGGTCGTGGCCTGGGGGACGCCGACCTAGATGGAGTGGGAAGACGAGGCCTTCGTGCTGTCGGCCCGCATCCATGGCGAGACCGGCGCCATTGTCGAACTGCTGACCGAGACGCACGGCAAGTTCGCGGCCCATGTCTCGGGCGCGGCCTCGCGGCGGATGAAGCCGTTCCTGCAGCCGGGCTCGCGGGTCATCGCCCGCTATCGCGCCCGGATATCCGACCAGCTGGGCGCCGCCACCCTGGAGCCGATGGGCGAGGGGGTGGCGGCGCTGTTCGACGATCCCCTGGCCCTGGCCGGCCTGTCGTCGGCGGCGTCGCTGGCGGCCGGCGCCTTGCCCGAGCGCGAGGCCCATCCGGGGGCCTTCCATGCGCTGGAGGCCCTGATCAGCGTGCTGCCGATCGCCGACATCTGGCCGGCGGTCTATGTGCGCTACGAGGCGGGCCTTTTGCAGGAGCTGGGCTTTGGCCTGGACCTCAGCAAGTGCGCCGCCACCGGCAGTTTCGATGACCTGATCTATGTCAGCCCGCGCACCGGCCGGGCCGTCAGCCGCGTGGCCGGCGCGCCTTTCAAGGACAAGCTGTTGCCCCTGCCGCCGTTTCTGCTGTCGGCCCAGGGCGGCTTGGCGCAGGGGGACGTGAAGGCGGGGCTGGAGATCACCGGCCACTTCCTGGAGCAGTTCGTGTTCGGCCCGCTGAACCGACCGCTGCCGCCGACGCGCACTTGGCTGTTGGATCGTCTGGGCGAGGCGGGGCGGCTGTAACGATGGGTGGCAAACCGTCACACTGACGCGCTATCGGGGACCATCGCCTCGGAGCTGCGCCATGTCCCTGCTGATCGATCGCTATGACCTGTCCCGTCGTCATCTGCTGCGGGCCCTGGGGGGATCGGCGGCCAGCGCCCTGGTGCTGCCGTTCCTGACCGGCGCGGCCCTGGCCCAGCCGATCTTCAACACCTATCCGTTCCAGCTGGGGATCGCCTCGGGCGATCCGGCCCCGGACGGTTTCGTGATCTGGACCCGCCTGGCGCCGGCCCCGTTCGAGATCGGCTACGGCATGCCGATGGTCCCGGTCGAGGTGACCTGGGAAGTTGCCGCCGACGCCGGCTTCAAGACCGTGGTCGCCAAGGGCGTCGCCGTCGCGCCGCCCGAGCTGGGTCACGCCGTCCATGTCGAGGTCGCCGGGCTCGAGGCCAATCGCGACTATTGGTATCGCTTCGTGGCGGGCAGCGAGCGCAGCGGCGTCGGCCGGGCCCGCACCACGCCGCCGGCCGGCGCGCATGTCGACCGCGTCCGCTTCGCCGTCGCCGGCTGCCAGCACTATGAGGGCGGCTATTACACCGCCCATCGGCGGATGGCCGAGGATCACCCGGACTTCGTGTTCTGCTACGGCGACTACATCTATGAGGGGCGCGGCAATCGGCTGTCGAACGGACCCAACGGGCCGGTCGAGAACGTCCGCCAGCATTTCGGCGGCGAGATCTACAGCCTGGACGACTATCGCCGCCGCTACGCCCAGTACAAGATGGACCCCGACCTGCAGGCCGCCCACGCCGCCGCGCCATGGTTCGTGATCTGGGACGACCACGAGATCGACAACAACTGGGTGTCGGACACCGATCAGGACGGCACCGATCCCAAGCTGTTCAACCTGCGCCGCCAGGCCGCCGCCCAGGCCTATTATGAGCACATGCCGCTGCGGGCCAGCGCCTTCCCGGTGGGGACCAGCCTGCAGATCTATCGCCGCGCCGCCTATGGCGATCTGCTGGAGCTGAACCTGCTCGACACCCGCCAGTTCCGCACCGACCAGCCGTGCGGCGACAAATGGGGCGCCTGCGGCGAACTGGAAAACCTCAAGGCCGAGGTGGTCGGCTTGAAGCAGGAAAAGTGGCTGGTGGACGGTCTTTCGGCGTCCAAGACCACCTGGAATGTCTTGGCCCAGCAGGTGATGATGATGGATCTGGATCGCGATCCAGGCCCCGCGGTCGCCGTCAATCCGGACTCCTGGGCCGGTTATCGGACGCCGCGCAACCGCCTGCTCAAGCAGATCCGCGATCGCAAGGTCGGCAACATGATCGTGCTGACCGGCGACGAGCATCAGAACTATGCCGGCGATCTCTATCTGGACGGCGCCCATCCCGACGGCGCGCCGATCGCCAACGAATTTGTCGTCACCTCGATCTCGTCGGGCGGCGACGGCGAGGATCAGCGGGCGGACATGGCCAGGATCCAGGCGGCCAATCCGATGCTGAAATTCAACAACGCCCAGCGCGGCTATGCGATCTGCGACGTGACGCCCCAACGCTGGACCACCGAGTTCAAGGTGCTGGACGCGATCACCCGGCGGGACGGCAAGCTGTCGACGCGGGCGAAATGGGCGGTCGAGGCGGGAAATCCACGGCTCGTTTCCGTCTAGGCCATCGAATCGGAGGAGGGATCTCTGCTAGGGTGTCGTCCCGGTAACGATTCCTCCTCATGAACAAACCTGTCCTTCCCCCTGGCGGTCCTGGCGACGGCGACCGCATCCTTGACGAGCCCCTGACCGAGGCCCTGTCGCGCCGCTATCTGGCCTATGCCCTGTCGACGATCAGTTCGCGGGCCCTGCCGGACGTGCGCGACGGGCTCAAGCCCGTGCACCGTCGCGTGCTGTACGCGATGAACAACATGCGCCTGAACCCCGAGGCCGCGGCGCGCAAGTGCGCCAAGGTGGTGGGTGAGGTGATGGGTAATTTCCACCCGCACGGCGACCAGTCGATCTATGACGCCCTGGTGCGTCTGGCCCAGGAGTTCGCTCAGCGCTACCCGCTGGTCGAGGGCCAGGGCAATTTCGGCAATATCGACGGCGATAGCGCCGCGGCCATGCGCTACACCGAATGCCGGATGACCACGGCGGCGACCTTGCTGCTGGACGGCATCGACGAGGACGCGGTCGACTTTCGACCCACCTATGACGGCCAGGACGAGGAACCGGTGGTTCTGCCGTCGGGCTTCCCCAATCTTCTGGCCAACGGCTCGTCGGGTATCGCGGTGGGCATGGCCACCTCGATCCCGCCGCACAACGCCGCCGAGTTGATCGACGGCTGCCTGCTGCTGCTCAGCCGTCCCGAGGCGACGACGGCCGATCTGCTGGAGCGGATTCCCGGCCCCGACTTCCCGACCGGCGGCATCATCGTCGAGCCGCGCGATTCCCTGCTGGAAACCTACGAGACCGGCCGCGGCGGCGTTCGCGTCCGCGCCAAGTGGGAGAAGGAAGACACCGGCCGCGGCACCTATCAGATCGTCGTCACCGAAATCCCGTACCAGGTGAAGAAGTCTGATCTGGTCGAGCAACTGGCCGATCTGATCGAGAACAAGAAGGCGGCCCTGCTGGGCGACGTGCGCGACGAGAGCGCCGAGGACATCCGGCTGGTGCTGGAGCCCAAGTCCAAGAACGTCGAACCCGAAGTGCTGATGGAGAGCCTGTTCAAGCTCTCGGCGCTGGAAAGCCGCTTCCCGGTCAATATGAACGTGCTGGACGCCCGCGGCACGCCGGGCGTGATGGGGCTGAAGCAGGCGCTGATGGCGTTCCTGGCTCACCGCCGCGAAGTGCTGACCCGCCGGGCCCGTCACCGGCTGGGCAAGATCGAAGCCCGTCTGCACATCCTGGACGGTTTGCTGATCGCCTACCTCAATCTGGATGAGGTGATCCGCATCGTCCGTTACGAGGACGAGCCGAAACAGAAGCTGATCTCGACCTTCACCCTGTCTGACATCCAGGCCGACGCGATCCTCAACACCCGCCTGCGCCAGTTGGCCAAGCTGGAAGAGATGGAGATCCGCCGCGAGCACGCCGAGCTGATGGAAGAGCGCGACGGCATCCTGGCCATGCTGGCCAGCGACGAGGCCCAGTGGAAGCTGGTCGGCTCGGGCCTGCGCGAGGTGCGCGCCGCCTTGTTGAAGATCAAGCATCCGCTGGACAAGGGCGGCCGTCCGACCGGGGCCGTGGGCCGTTCGGTGTTCGAGGCGGCGCCGTTCGTCGACGCCGAGGCCGCGATCGAGGCGATGATCGTCCGTGAACCGATCACCATCATCCTGTCGGATCGCGGCTGGATCCGCGCCGCCAAGGGCAAGGTCGAGGATCCGTCCGAACTGAAGTTCAAGGAAGGCGACAAGCTGGGCTTCCTGGTCCCGGCCGAGACCACCGACAAGCTGCTGATCTTCTCCAGCGACGGCCGCTTCTTCACGATCGGTTGCGACAAGCTGCCCAGCGCCCGGGGCCATGGCGAGCCGCTGCGGATGATGATCGAGCTGGACGACAAGGTGAAGATCCTCGACGTCTTCCCGTTCAAGGCTGGCCGAAAACGCATTCTGGCCTCGAAGCTTGGCTATGGCTTCCTGATGCCCGAAGAAGAAGCCCTCGCCAATCGCAAGGCCGGCAAGCAGGTCCTGACCGTCGACGCGGCGGGCGCGGCCTTCTGCCTGGAAGCCGTCGGCGACCAGCTGGGCGTGATCGGCGACAACGGCAAGATCCTGATCTTCCCGCTGGAAGAACTGCCCGAAATGCCGCGCGGCAAGGGCGTCAAGCTGCAGGCCTATCGCGAGGGCGGCCTGCGCGACGCCTTGTCGTTCAACGCCGAGACCGGCGGCTACTGGATCGATTCCGCCGGCCGTCGTCGCGACTGGACCGACTGGACCGCTTTCGTCGGCCGCCGGGCCAGCGCCGGCAAGGCGGCGCCCAAGGGCTTCCCGACCTCGAAACGGTTCAAGCCGAAATGAACGGCGCGCGGCTGAGACGGAAGGCGATCGCGTTTGTCGCCAGCTTGCTCGGCTGCGCCGCCGCCGCGACGGGTGGGGCGGTGGCTCAGCCCCTGCCTCACACCAAGCCCGAGGCGGTCGGCTTTTCATCTCCAAAGCTGAAGAAGCTGGACGAGACGATGCAGGCCATGGTCGACAAGGGCCATGTGGCGGGCGCGGTGACGCTGCTGGCCCGCCATGGCCGCATTGTCCAAACCGCGGCCTTCGGCAAGCGCGGGCTGGAAGCCGACGATCCCATGCCGGCCAACGCCATCTTCCGTATCCGCTCGGAAACCAAGCCGGTCACCGGCGTGGCGATGATGATCCTCTATGACGAGGGCAGGTGGAAACTGGACGATCCGGTCAGCAAATACGTGCCGGAATTCGCCAATCTGCGGGTCGCCACGATGGATTCCGAGGGCCGGCCGGTGCTGAAGCCGATCTCGCGCCCGCCCACCATGCGCGAACTGATGACCCATACGGCCGGCTTCGCCTACGGCATCGCCGACGACCCCTCCAGCCCCGCCGACCAGGCCTATTACAAGGCCTCGGTGCTGCAGTCGGAGTCGCTGGACCAGTTGGTGCGCAAGGTCTCGGACCTGCCGATGTTCGCCGAGCCGGGCACGCTGTGGCGCTACAGCATCGCCGCCGACATCCAGGGCTATATCGTCGAAAAGCTGTCGGGCCAGTCGCTGCCGGTGTTCATGCAGGAGCGCATCTTCACGCCGCTGGGCATGGGCGACACGGCCTTCTATGTGCCCGAGGAGAAGGTCGGCCGCCTGGCCGGTCTCTATGACGCCGATCCCGCCGGCCGGCTAGTTCCAGTGGTCGAGGGCAGCTGGCGGGACGTCACCCGGCCGCCCCTGGCGCCGTCGGGCGGCGGAGGCCTGGTCTCGACCGCCCATGATTTCGCGCGGTTCGCCCAGATGCTGCTGAACGGCGGTGACCTCGACGGCGTGCGGATCCTGCAGCCCGAAACCGTCGCCCTGATGCGGCTCAACCAACTGCCGCCCAGCTTCACGGTCACCACCAACGGTACGGCCAATGTGCTGCAGCCGAGCCAGAAGCCTTTCCCGTTCGCGGCGGGCATGGGTTACGGCTTGGACGTGGCCGTGGCGGTGGACCCCGCCGCGTCGGGCGCGCCGGTCGGGCCCGGCACGTTCGGCTGGGGCGGCAGCGCGGGCACCTGGTTCTGGATCGACCCGGTCAATGACCTGTTCTTCATCGGCATGATCCAGCGCCTGGGCGGCGTAGGGTCGGGGCTGGACGCCACGACGCGAACGCTGGTCTATCAAGCATTGGAACATCCAGACCAATAGGCGCTGGGGCGCCCGCGACGCGCCAGGATCGGAGGGCGGCATGGGCAAGGGACGGCTGGAAGCCTTCAGCGACGGCGTGATCGCCATCATCATCACCATCATCATCACCATCATGGTGCTGGAGCTGAAAGTGCCGCATCACGCCGACCTGTCGGCGCTGCTGCCCCTGGTGCCGGTGTTCCTGAGCTATGTGCTCAGTTTCATCTATATCGGCATCTACTGGAACAACCACCACCACATGCTGCATGCGGCGCGCTCGGTGTCGGGGCCGATCCTGTGGGCCAATCTCAATCTGCTGTTCTGGCTTTCGCTGGTGCCGTTCGCCACCTCATGGATGGGCGAGAACCATCTGGCCCCGACGCCGGTGGCGCTCTATGGCGGCGTCATGCTGATGGCGGCGGTGTCCTACACGCTGCTGTCCTGGCTGCTGATCCGGCATGAAGGTCCGGAGTCGCCCCTGGCGAAGGCCACGGGAAGCGACCTGAAGGGCAAGGTGTCGCTGCTGTTCTACGTGATGGCCATTCCCCTGGCCTTCATCACCGTGTGGCTGGCGATCGCGCTGTATGTCACCGTGGCGGCGATCTGGTTCCTTCCCGATCGCCGGATCGAGCGCGTGCTCAAGGCGCGCTAGCCGGAATTTAAACGGACGTTTGCATCGCGCGGCCGAGCCGGTCATTCTCCCCCGCAACGATATAGGGGAGGGGCGCATGAACCCGACGGCTGAGTTCGACATCATCGTCTATGGCGCCAGCGGCTTCACCGGCCGGCTGGTCGCGGAATATCTGGCCAAGCAGTACGGCGTCGGCGGCAAGCTACGCTGGGCGATGGCCGGGCGCAGCCCGGACAAGCTGGCCGCCGTCCGCGACGATATCGGCGCGCTCCTCAACCTGGATTTGGCGGACACGCCGCTGGTCACCGCCGACGCCGATGATCCCGCCTCCCTGAAGGCCATGGTCGCGCGCACCAAGGCGGTGCTGACCACGGTCGGCCCCTATCAGCTGTATGGCTCGGCCCTGGTGGCGGCCTGCGCGCAGGCCGGGACCGACTATCTGGACCTGTGCGGCGAGCCGGCCTGGATGCGCCAGATGATCGACGCCCACCACGCCACGGCCCAGAAGACCGGCGCGCGGATCGTGTTCTCGTGCGGCTTCGATTCCATACCGTTCGAACTGGGCGTCTGGTTTCTGCAGGACGCGGCCAAGACCCAGCTGGGCGGGCCGGTTCCCCGCGTCAAGGGCCGGGTGCGCGGCATGAAGGGCGGCTTTTCGGGCGGCACGGCCGCCAGCCTGAAGGCGACCATGGCCGCCGCCGCGCGCGATCCGTCGATCGTCGCGCTGCTGAAGAACCCGTTCTCGCTGGTCCCAGGCTTCGAGGGACCCGCCCAGCCGTCGGGCAATAGGCCGATGCTGGACGAGGACCTGGGCGTCTGGGTCGCGCCGTTCGTGATGGCGGCCATCAACACCCGCAACGTCCACCGCTCCAACGCCCTGCTGGGCCAGGCCTATGGCGCCGACTTCGTCTATGACGAGATGATGATGACCGGGCCGGGCGAGCAGGGCGAGCAGATCGCCAAGATGATCGCCGCGTCCGACGGCGGACTGGGCGGCGAAGGCGGTCCCAAGCCTGGCGAAGGCCCAAGCAAGGAAGAGCGCGAGACTGGCTTCTACGACGTGCTGTTCGTCGGCGTCGCCGCCGACGGCCGGCAGATCCGGGCCTCGGTGAAGGGCGACAAGGACCCGGGCTATGGCTCGACGTCGAAGATGATTTCCGAGTCGGCGGTTTGCCTGGTCACTGAAGCGACCGATGTGCCGGGCGGGATCTGGACCCCGGGCGCGGCGATGCAGGGCAAGCTGGTCAAGCGTCTGGAAGAGAACGCCGGGCTGAAGTTCGCGGTGGAGTAGGCGCTTGGCGCGGTTCAGGCCGAGATATTGACCAGCACACCCGCCAGATCGCCGGTGGTCTGGCCGAGAGCCGCGCCGGCCGCCGCCGTTATCTTGACGTTGGTCTGCGCCACCGCCAGCTGCGTCAGGTCGGCGATCGCGGCTGAGCCCTCGCTCGCGCCTGCGGCGCGCGGCGGCGTGTAAGGGGTGGCGCTGGTGGCGGAAACTTGCACGGCGGCGTCCTTCAGTGGTGCGATGCAATCTGGTTTGGAAGCATTAAGCGGGCCTGACCAAACAGGGTTAAGGCCCGGCGCTGATCGTCGCGGGCCCATACGCGTCCTGCAGAAAAACTGACTGCGCAAGCGGGGCGATTGCCCCTAAGGTCACTTCAAACAACTGTTCGCTGGAGGGCGGGAATGGCATTGCGTCGGTTTATGGGAGCCGCCCTGGCGGTCGGGCTTTTCGCCTCTGGCGCGCCGCTGCACGCGGCCCCCAGGAGCAATCCCGCCGTCACCTTGGCGACCGCGGCGCCCGAAAGCGTCGGCTTCTCGGCCCAGCGCCTCAAGCGCCTGGACGGCGCGATGCAGGCCCTGGTCGACCAGGGCCATCTGCCGGGCGTGACCACCATGGTCGTGCGTCACGGCAAGGTTGTCGCCTATGAGGTGCACGGCAAGAAGGGCTTCGATGGCCCGCCGATGACCAAGGATACGATCTTCCGCATCTATTCCCAGACCAAGCCGGTCACCGGCGTGGCGATGATGATGCTGTACGAGGAGGGCAAGTGGCGCCTCGACGATCCGGTCAGCAAGTACATCCCCGAATTCGCCAAGCTGCAGGTCTATAAGGGCCAGAACCCTGACGGGACCTTCATCACCGAACCGGCCGCCCGTCCGCCGACCATGCGCGAGCTGATGAGCCACTCGGGCGGCTTCGCCTACGGCCTGATCCCCGACAACCCCATCGACAAGGCCTATGTCTCGACCGGCGTGCTGAGCAGCAAGACTGGCCAGGAGTTCATCGACAAGGTCGCGGCCCTGCCGCTGGTCGGCCAGCCGGGCGCGCAGTGGAAGTACAGCGCCTCGGTCGATATCCAGGGTTTCATCATCGAGAAGCTGTCGGGGATGTCGCTGGCCGACTTCATGCGGACGCGGATCTTCGAGCCGTTGAAGATGGTCGACACCGGCTTCTATCTGCCGGCCGAGAAGAGCGACCGCCTGGCCTCGCTGTATCTGTGGGGACCGAAAGAGAACAAGCTGGTTCCGGCCGGAGGCTTCATGGTGCTGGACATCAGCAAGCCACCCCCCGTGGCCTCGGGCGGCGGCGGCCTGGTCTCGACCAGCGCCGACTATGCCCGCTTCGCCCAGATGATCCTCAACGGCGGCGAGCTGGACGGCGCGCGGCTGCTGTCGC
>JAHINZ010000149.1 GCA_018895795.1 Alphaproteobacteria bacterium | reverse complement strand
TGACCCCGCCGGCCTGATCTGCCGTTTCACGACGCCGCTGGGCGAAGACTAGGGCGGCTATCGACGCAGGATGTGCAGGGCCAGATGCTGCAGCAGCATGATGGTCTTGGCGTCGACGATGCGGCCGTCGGCGATCATGGCCAGGGCGTCGTCGATGGTCGGTTCCAGCACCTCGATATCCTCGCCCTCGTCCGGATGACCGCCACCCTCGCCGATCCGCATGGCCGCGTCATATTCCGCGACGAAAAAATGCAGGGTCTCGGTCACCGAACCGGGGCTCATGAAGGCCGTGAACACGTGGCGCACGTCGGCCAGACGATAGCCCAGCTCCTCCTCGACCTCGGCCCGGATGCGCACCTCGGGCTGGGCGTCATCCAGCAGGCCGGCGGCGGCCTCGATCAGCAGGCCGTCATAGCCGTTCACATAGGCCGGATAGCGGAACTGCCGGACCAGCAGCACCGTCCGGGCCGCCAGGTTATAGGGCAGCAACACCGCGCCATTGCCCCGGTCATAGGTCTCGCGACTCTGGGTCTGCCAGGTTCCGTCGTTGCGCCTCCAGTCGAAGGTCGTCGTCTTCAGCACGTACCAGTTGTCGGAGAGCAGGCGCTCCTCGCGGAGGCGGATGCGGTCCTTGACGGTCATGGCGATCTCCCTAGTCCCGAACGCGGGCCACATAGTCGGCCGAGCGCATTTCCTGCAGGCGCGACACGGTCCGCTCGAACTCGAACGACCCGTCCCCCGCCGGATAGAGCGCCTCCGGTTCGCCGGCGGCCAGGGCCACCAGCTTGACGTCGGCCTCATAGAGCGCGTCGATCAGGGTGTTGAAGCGCCTGGCCGCGTCGCGCCGCTCGGGCGTCAGGCGCGGAATGTCCTCGAGGAAGACGGTGTGAAACCGCTCGGCCAGGGCCAGATAGTCCTGGGGCCCCAGGGCTTGCTGGCAAAGGCTGGCGAACGACGAGCGCAGCAAGCCGCCGGCGGCGCGCGGCAGCCGGATCTTGCGGCCCAGCACCTCCAGGGACGCGCCGGTCTCGGGCGCGCCATCCAGCAGGTCGGCCCACAGGCGCTCGAACTCGGCCTGGCAGGCCTTGTCATCGGGCGACAGCCAGGTGCGCGCCGCCCTTAGCCGATCCAGGCGGAAATCCACCGGTCCGCGCACGGCGACCACGTCCAGAGCCTGCTTGAGCATGTCGATGAAGGGTGTGAACAACTGGCGGTTCAGCCCGTCCTTGTAGAGATCGTCCGGCGGCCGGTTGCTGGTCGCCACCAGGGTCACGCCGTGGGCGAACAGGGCCTCGAACAAGCGGCCCAGGATCATGGCGTCGGCGATATCGGTGACCTGCAGTTCGTCGAAGCACAGCAGGCGCGCCTGGCTGGAGATCCGTTCGGCCGTCGGCGCGATCGGATCATCGCCCTTGTGCTGGCCAAACCGCGCCTTGCGCTCGGCCGCGTCGCCCTTGCGCCAGGCGTCGATGTCGGCGTGGACCTCGGCCATGAAGGCGTGGAAATGGATGCGCCGCTTGCGGGCGATGGGGGCGCTGTCGAAGAACAGGTCCATCAGCATGGACTTGCCGCGCCCCACCGGCCCCCACAGATAGACGCCGCGCAGGCTTTTGGGCTTGCGGCCAAACAGCGAGAAGCTGGGCTCGCCGGCCGAGTCCAGATCGGCCTCCAGCCGCGCCAGGGCGTCGACGGCGGCGGCCTGGGCGATATCGGGGCGGATCTCGCCCTGGGCCAGAAGCGCGCGATAGGCGGTGCGGAGTGAAGTCGGCATTGAGACTGCGGTTAGCGCGGGAGCGGCGCCGTGTGAAGGGGCCGTCCCCCGACTGGCCCCCTCCGCGCTGGCGCGCTCCTCCCCCAGAGGGGGAAGATGAAGCGCGCCGACCTCATCTTCCCCCTCTGGGGGAGGAGGGTCGCGAAGCGGCCCGGAGGGGGCGAGTCTTTCAGATCCTAAGCCCCCAGCTCCTTCCTCAGGAACCGGTAGGTCTCGCGCCGCTCACAGGCGCAGGCCCGCATCTGGCCGTCCTTGGTCCACCAGACCATCAGCGGCCAGGCGAAGTTGACGCCGTTGTCCTTGAGCAGCGGGATCAGCTTTTCGACATTGGCCCGGCCGGCCTCGATCACCGCCGTGCGGGCGATGTCGTCGTCGGCCGGCTTGATCCCCGGCGCGGTCCAGGCCTCGACCGGGGTCGCGTCCCAGCGCTCCGATAGCGCCCAACTGCGATTGACCCACAGCTCGGCCACCGTGGCCCGCTCGGCCGGCGTGGACTTGGCGACGCCGTTGCGATCGGCCCGCGCGATCTCGATCAGCCGGGTGTCGACGCCCGCCGCGTGCAGTTTGGGGAATTCCTCGGCCTTGAAGCGCACGCAGTCGGGGCAGGTCCGGAAGCTGACCATGTAGAGCTTCGGGCCCGGCAGGCCCGGTGAGACCCAGCCGGACTCCTGCAGGATCTTGGCGATCTCGGCCTGGTGCTTGGTGACGGTCTTGGGCCGCCAGCGGAGCTCCAGGTTCCAATAGCCATAGGCGCCGGCCCCGATCACCCCCACGATCAGAACGGCGATCAGCCCGACCATCAGCTTGTTCAAGTTCAGCCCTCCCATCGATCATTGAACCTTAAGCGCAACCCTGGCGCGTCGTCGTCAATTTTCCTGGCGTCGACCCCGGCGGCGCCTAAACTCGCGTCCATGGTCAACGCTCCAGAGGCGCATCCGGCGCCCCGACCCCGACATATCGTCGATACGCTGATCGCCGAGCGCGCGCCGCGACTGACCGGCTCCGCCTTGTGGCCCCTGCTGCGCCCACCGCTCTACGCCCTGCTGGGTTATGAGAAGGCCCGAAGCCTGGCCGACGCCCTCGCCACGCGCGGTGGGCGAGCGGCGCTGGAGCACGTTTCAGCGCGACTGGACCTGAAGGTCTCGGTTCGCGGACTCGAAAACCTGCCGACGACAGGCCGCGCGATCATCGTCGCCAACCATCCCACCGGCATCGCCGACGGGGTGGCCGTCCATGACGCCCTGCAACCGGTTCGACCCGACCTGATCTTCTATGCCAATGCCGACGCCCATCGGGTGTGTCCGGGATTCGACGAGGCCCTGATCCCGGTCGAGTGGGTCGAGGCCAAGCGCACCCGCGATCGCCTGCGCCTGACCCTGGCGATGACCCGCGCGGCGATGGAGGCCGGGCGGGCGTTGATGATCTTCCCGGCCGGCCGGCTGGCGGTGCGGGACGAGAACGGCCGACTGACCGACCCACCCTGGGCCCCGTCGGCCGTGTCGATCGCCCGCAAATATGACGCGCCGATCGTCCCGGTCCATGTGGCCGGCCCGTGGTCGACCCTGTTCCATCTGTTCGACAAGCGCTCTCAGGAGCTGCGCGACATCACACTGTTCCACGAATTGCTCAACAAGACCGGTCGGAAGTTCGAGCTGATCGTCGGCGCGCCGATCGCGCCCACCGCCCTGGCGGCCGATACAGGGGAAGCCACGCTCGCCCTGAAACGCTATGTGGAGCGCACCCTGCCCCAACAGCCCGACGGATCGCTGACTTGAGCCCCACCCGCCTCGCCCCGCGCGACCCGGCCCCCGTCTTCCTGGCCGACGAGGCCGCCACCCAGGCCCTGGGCCGCGCCCTGGCGCTGGTCCTGCGCCCCGGCGACGCCGTCTGCCTGACCGGGCCCCTGGGGGCCGGCAAGTCGACCCTGGCCCGGGCGCTGATCCGCGCCCTGACCACCCCGGACGAGGAGGTGCCCAGCCCGACCTTCACCCTGGTGCAGTTCTACGACACCGCCGCTTTTCCCCTGGCCCACTTCGATCTCTACCGCCTGACCGATCCGGACGAGGCCTATGAGATCGGCCTGGACGAGGCCCTGGACGGCGGCGTCGCCCTGATAGAATGGCCGCAAAGGCTTCAGGGGCGTTTGCCGCCGAATCGGCTCGATATAGACATCGCCCTCGACGGCGACGCGCGACGCGTCACGGTCATCCCACACGGTGAGTTTGAAGGACGTCCCCTTGAGTTCTGAGCGCGAGACGGCCAAGGCCGCGTTCCTGTCGGCCCACGGCTATGGCGACGTCCGCCGCGAGGGCCTGGGCGGCGACGCCTCGACCCGCAGCTACGAGCGCCTGCATCGTGAGGACGGCGTCGGCTTCATCTTCATGGACCAACCGCCGGCCCTGGAAAGCGTGGTCTGCCCGCCCGGCGCCAGCGACGCCGAACGGATCGCTCTGGGCTACAACGCCGCCGCCCGTCTGGCCGCCGGTTCGGTGGCCGCCTTCGTGGCCACGGCAGCCTATCTGCGCGAGCGCGGCCTGTCGGCGCCGGTCATCCTGGCCCATGACATCGAGGCCGGGCTGGCGATCCTGGAAGACCTGGGCGACGGGCTCTACGCCACCCTGATCGCCGAAGGCCAGGACGAACGCCCACTGTACGAGGCGGCCGTGGATGTCCAGATCGCCCTGCACGCCGAGACGCCGCCGGACGTTCTGACGGCGCCGGGCGGCGTCACCTGGCCGCTACTGACCTATGACACCCTGGCCCTGAAGATCGCCACCGACACCTTCCTGGAATGGTGGCCGAAGTTTGCCGGGCTGCCGGCCTTCAGCGCCGACGCCATCGCCGACTGGGACGCGCTGTGGGCGCCGGTCTGGGTGCGCGGCGAGGCCGGGGCGACTGTCTTCACCCACCGCGACTATCACGCCCAGAACCTGGTCTGGCTGCCCCAGCGCGACGGCGCCGCCAGGGTCGGACTGCTGGACTTCCAGGACGCCCTGCGCGCTCACCCGGCCTGGGACCTGACCCACCTGCTGCAGGACGCCCGCCGCGACGTGTCGGCGGAGACGGAAACGGCCATGCTCGAGCGCTATCTGGCCGCCCGGCCGGACCTGGATCGTGAAGCCTTCCTCGCCGATTATCGCGCCCTGGCCGCGTCGAACGCCGCGCGGATCCTGGGCCGGGTCTTCGCCCGCCAGGCCTTGCTGGGCCGGCCGCAATACGAGGCCTTCATGCCGCGCACCTGGCGCTATCTCGAACGCAATCTGCGCGATCCGGCCATGGCCGGCCTGAAGACCTGGTTCGACACCCATGTGCCTTCCGAGGCTCGCCGATGATCGCCGCCCCCAAGACCGCCATGGTCCTGGCCGCCGGCCTGGGCACCCGCATGCGCCCGCTGACCGACGATCGGCCCAAGGCCCTGGTCGAGGTCGGCGGCCGCGCCTTGATCGACCACATGCTCGATCGCCTGGTCGAGGTCGGGGTCGAGACCGCCGTGGTCAATGTCCACGCCTTCGCCGATCGGCTGGAAGCGCATCTGCTCGCCCGCCAGGCCAAGGGGCTGGGCCCGCGCATCGTCATCTCGGACGAGCGCCCCCAGGCCCTGGAGACCGGCGGCGGGATCAAGCACGCCCTGCCCCTGCTGGGCGAAGGTCCGGTCTGGGTGGCCAATATCGACTCGGTCTGGATCGAAACCGGCGCCCCGGCCCTGGACGCCGTCGCGGCGGCCTGGGATGCCGACGCGATGGACGTCTGCCTGATGCTGGCCCCGACCGCCGGATCTCTGGGCTTCCACGACAGCGGCGATGTGTTCCTCCAGGGCGGGCCCAAGGGTGGGGTCGTGCGGTTCAAGAACCCCGGCGAGACCGCTCCGCTGGTCTATGTCGGCGTCCATATCTGCAAGCCGAGCGTTACGGCGCAAGGACCCGAGGGACCGTTCTCGCTGCTGCCGATCTGGAAGGGCCTGGCCGCCGACCACCGCGTTCACGGGGTCGCGCCCGAAGGCCTGTGGATGCATGTCGGCGATCCCGGCGCCCGCGACCTGGCCGAGGCGAAACTGACATGACCTTCGGCGGCCCCAATCCTTTTGGACGCGACGGGCCGCGCTGGTTTTCGATCCCGGCCCATCGTCCGTTCGTCGACGACCTGGCCCGGGGCTTTCTGGCGGCGCTGTCGCACATGGGTCCCGAGGCCCTGCCGCGCGCCACCCTGCTGACCCCGACCCGGCGCGGGGCCCGCGCCGTGGCCGACGCCCTGCTGGCCGCCAGCGACGGCAAGGCCCTGCTGCTGCCGCAGATCCGGCCGCTGGGCGACCTGGACGAAGGCGAGCCGCCGTTCGAGCCCGGCGACCTGGCGCTCGACCTGCCGCCGGCCATCAGTTCGCGTCGCCGCCGATTCGAGCTGGCCCGGATCGTGGTCGACCATGCGGGCCTCCTGACCTTCACCCCCGGCGCCGCCCAGGCGCTGGAGATGGCCAAGGCGCTGTCGGATTTTCTCGACAGCTGCCGCATCGAGGAGATCCAGACCGACGGCAAGCTGGACGGCCTGGCCGACGGCGATCTGGCCCAGCACTGGCAGGTCTCGGCAAGATTTCTCAAGGCGGTGTTGGCCGCCTGGCCCAAACGCCTGACCGCCCTGGGCCTGATCGACGTCGCCGACCGCCGGGTGCTGTTGCTGCGGGCCCTGGCCAAACGCTGGACCGAGCATCCGCCGAGCGAGGTGCTGGTCGCCGCCGGCTCGACCGGCACCGCCCCGGCCACCGCCGACCTGCTGCGCGTGGTCGCCGCCGCCCCGCTGGGCGCGGTCGTGCTGCCCGGGCTGGACGAGGATCTCGCGGAAAGCGCCTGGGACAAGGTCGGCGAGCAACACCCGCAAGGGGCCATGCGCCGCCTGCTGGACCGCGCCGGCATCACCCGCGCCGATGTCCGTCCGTGGTTCGCCGAAGCCGACAGCCGGGGCCGCTGGCGGCGTCGGATCGTCAACGAAGCCCTGCGCCCGGCCGAGGCCACCGCCGACTGGCTGGCCCAGATCGACAGCCTGCGCGCCGAGGCGCCGGATCTCGACCCCGTCGCCGAGGGCTTGAAGGGCCTGTCGCTGATCTCGGCCCGCACCGAGGAGGAAGCCGCCAGCGCCTGCGCCCTGCTGCTGCGCGAAGCCCTGGAGACTCCGGGTCGGACCGCCGCCCTGGTCACCCCCGACCAGACCCTGGCCCGCCGGGTCAATGCCCGCCTGCTGCGCTGGGGGGTGATCCCCGACAGCTCGGCCGGCGCGCCCCTGGCCGCCAGCCCGGCCGCGATCCTGGCCCAGCATCTGGCCGGCCTGGTGGTCGATCCGCTGGACCCGGTGCGCCTGCTGGCCCTGGCCAAGCATCCTCTGGTGCGGCCGGATGACGACCTGGACGCCGCGACGATCCTGGAACTGAAGGGCCTGCGCGGCCCCTCGCCGCGTTCCGCCCAGGCGCTGCTCGCCAAGCTGGAGGAACATCCCGGCGCCCAGGCCCTGGCCCAACGCCTACTGTCCGCCATCGCCCATGCCGCCTCACCCTATGTCGACGCACTCGCCCCGCCCGCCAAGGCCGCCCTGGCCCTGACCGAGGCGCTGGAGGCCCTGACCGGTCCGGATCGCCTGTGGATCGGCCAGGCCGGCGAATGTCTGGGGTCCCTGCTCTCGGCCCTGATCGAGGACGGCGTCGTCCTGCCCGATGAGAAGCCCCAGGCCTTCGCCGACATCCTCAACCGGCTGGTCAATGAGGAGACCTTGCGAGTCGGCGGCGCCACCCATCCGCGCCTGCGGATCCTGGGGGCCATCGAGGCCCGACTGGTCCGCGCCGACCGGCTGGTGTTGGCCGGGCTGGAGGAAGGGATCTGGCCGCAGGGCGCGCCGATCGATCCGTTCCTGTCGCGGCCGATGCGCGAGAAGCTGGGCCTGCCGCCGCCGGAGCGCCGGGTCGGCCTGACCGCCCACGACTTCGCCCAGGCCGCCAGCGCCCCGGACGTCATCCTGGTCCATTGCGAGCGGCGCGGCGGCGCCCCCGCCGTCGAATCCCGCTGGCTGTGGCGGCTGAAGACCCTGGCCGGCGGCGCGGGCCTGAAACTCCCGCACCGCGACGACGCCCTGGACTGGGCCCGCGCCCTGGACGCGCCCGGCGCCTATGCCCCCTATGCCCGCCCGGCCCCGACCCCGCCGGTCGCCGACCGTCCGCGCCGCATGGCCGTGACCCGGGTCGAGGCCCTGACCCGCGACCCCTACGCCGTCTGGGCCCGCGACATCCTGCGGCTCTATCCGCTGGAGCGGCCTGACGAGCCGGTCGAGGCCAGAGCCCGCGGCACCGCCATCCACGCCGCCTTCGAGACCTTCGTCGAGCAGCATCCGGGACCGGTCCCCGCCGACGCGGCGGCGATCTTCGAAGGGCTCTATATGGGCGAGCTGGTCGCGGCGGGTATGCCGCCCACCGCCCTGGCCCGCGAACGGGCTTTGGCCAGGGAGGCCGCCGCCTGGGTGGCCGACTGGGAACGCGGCCGCCGCGCCAAGGCGCAAAGCATCGTCGTCGAGGCCGAGGGGCGCCTGACCTTCGACATCGACGGCCGCCCCTTCACCCTGACCGCCAAGGCCGACCGCATCGAGCCCACGCGCGACGGCCTGGCCCACATTCTCGACTACAAGACCGGCGCCGCGCCCTCCAAGAAACAGGTCGAGACCGGCTTCTCGCCGCAACTGACCCTGACGGCGGCCATCCTGCTGAACGGCGGCTTCCCGGATCTGCAAGGCCGCAAGCCCGGCGACCTGACCTATGTCCGCATCACCGGTCGCAAGCCCGCGGGACTGGAGGAGGTGCGGGTCGCCGCCGCCGACAGCGAGCAGGCCGCGATCGAGGCCCTGGACGGCCTGCGCGCCCTGATCCGCCGCTATGACGACCCGGCGCAGCCCTACCGCTCGCGCACCGCCCCGCAGTTCGTCAAGGAACACCCCGGCGACTACGCCCATTTGGCGCGGGTGTTCGAATGGTCGACCAGCGGCGATGATGGGGAGGGTTCGGAGTGAGGGCGCTGCAAACTCAGCTCCTCCCCCTGTGGGGGAGGTGGCCCAGAGGGTCGGAGGGGGCCAGCGCGGCCAACCTCCAGCCAGCCCCCTCCGTCGCCTTCGGCGACACCTCCCCCAGAGGGGGAGGAGCTTCGTCATGACCCACGCCCCCGACCCCCAACGCGTCGCCGCCGACCCCGCCATCTCCGCCTTCGTCACCGCCAATGCCGGCTCGGGCAAGACCAAGACCCTGATCGACCGGGTGGCGCGGCTGCTGCTGGCCGGGTCGACGCCCGAGGCGATCCTGTGCGTGACCTATACCAAGGCCGCCGCCGCCGAGATGCAGCGGCGGCTGTTCGAGCGGCTGGGCGGCTGGTCGGTGACGGCCGACGGCCCGCTGCGCACGGAACTGGCCAAGCTGGTCGGCGAGCCCGAGACGACCTTCGACGCCGGCGACCTGTCCAAGGCTCGGGCCCTGTTCGCCCGCGCCCTGGAAACCCCCGGCGGCCTGAAGATCCAGACCATTCACGCCTTCTGCGAAAAGCTGCTGCGGCGCTTCCCGCTGGAGGCCGGGGTGTCGCCCGGTTTCACGGTGATGGACGATTCGGCCGGCGCCGCCGTGGCCCGCGCCGCCCGCCGCACCGTGGCGACCTATGTCGACACCCATGATGACGTCTTCGCCCTGGCCTATGCGCGGTTCTCGGT
>JAHINZ010000148.1 GCA_018895795.1 Alphaproteobacteria bacterium | reverse complement strand
TCGAGATCAACCTGATCAAGCAGCTGAAGCCCCGCTTCAACGTGCTGCTGCGCGACGACAAGAGCTTTCCCGAGATCGTCATCCGCCGCGACCACGACGCTCCGCAGCTGCGCAAGCACCGCGGCGCCCACACGATCAAGGGCGACTATTTCGGACCGTTCGCCAGCGCCTGGGCGGTGAACCGCACGCTGAATACGCTGCAGAAGGCCTTCCTGCTCCGCTCGTGCAGCGACAGCGTCTACGAGACGCGCGACCGCCCCTGCATGCTGCACCAGATCAAGCGCTGCGCCGCCCCCTGCACCGGCCTGATCGGCAAGGAAGACTACCAGGGCCTGGTCGACCAGGCCGAGGCCTTCCTGCGGGGCAAGTCCCGCGCGGTCATGGCGACCATGGCCAAGGAAATGGAGGCCGCCGCCGAGGACCTGGAGTTCGAGCGCGCCGCCAAGCTGCGCGACCGCATCCGCGCCCTGTCGGCCGTGGCCCAGGAAAGCCAGATCAATCCCGACACGGTGCAGGAGGCCGACGTGGTGGCCCTGCACATCGAGGGCGGCCAGGCCTGCGTGCAGGTGTTCTTCTTCCGGGCCGGCCAGAACTGGGGCAACCGCGCCTATTTCCCCCGCATCACCGGCGCGGCGGAAGAGGAAGGAGTCAGCGAAGAAGCCCAGGCCATGACCGCGTTCCTGGGCCAGTTCTACGACGACAAGCCGATCCCCCGCCTGATCCTGGCCAATATCGAGCCGGCCGAGGCCGCCCTGCTGGCCGAGGCCTTCGCCCTGAAAAGCGGCCGCAAGGTCGAGATCAGCGTGCCCAAGCGCGGCGAGAAGGCCGATCTGGTGCAGCACGCCCTGACCAACGCCAAGGAAGCCCTGGGCCGTAAAATGGCCGAGGGCGGCGCCCAGACCAAGCTGCTGGCCGGGGTGGCCGAGGCCTTCGGCCTGGACGTCCCGCCCGCCCGGATCGAGGTCTATGACAACAGCCACATCCAGGGCACCAACGCCGTGGGCGGCATGATCGTGGCCGGGCCCGAGGGCTTCATGAAGGGCCAGTATCGCAAGTTCAACATCAAGGACACCGAGCTGACCCCCGGCGACGACTACGGCATGATGAAGGAGGTGCTCAGGCGCCGCTTCGCCCGCCTGGTCAAGGAAGAGGACGGCGGCGACAGCAGCGCCCGCCCCGACCTGGTGCTGGTCGACGGCGGCAAGGGCCAGCTGGACGCGGCGCTCGAGGTGATGATCGAACTGGGCGTCGACGACATCGCCGTGGTCGGCGTCGCCAAGGGTCCCGACCGCGACGCCGGGCTGGAGCGGTTCTTCATGCCCGACAAGACGCCGTTCATGCTCGAGCCGAAATCGCCGGTACTGTACTACCTGCAGCGCCTGCGCGACGAGGCCCACCGCTTCGCGATCGGCGCCCACCGCACCCGCCGCAGCATGGACCTGAAGAAGAACCCGCTAGACGAGATCGAAGGCGTCGGCCCCGGCCGCAAGAAGGCCCTGCTGCACGCTTTCGGCTCGGCCAAGGGCGTCGGCCGCGCCGGGGTGGAAGACCTGATCAAGGTCGACGGCGTCAGCCAGGCCCTGGCCGAACGCATCCACGGCTTTTTCCGCAAGGGGTGAGCCTGACCCGCCGTCCACGCGCTCGGGCGCTGTCGCGGGCCAGGCTCACGACCGGCGTTTAGAGCCCGGGTCGTGGGCGGTCGGTCCATTCCGGCGGCGCTCCGAACAGACCCGCCACCACGCCGGAAAGGCCGGGGCCCGCGCCGTAGAGGGCGCACGCGGCATTGACGGGCTCGTCGCGGCCGCGCGGCTTACGGGCGGCCCGATCCTTTCCAGGGACCATCAATCTCGCCAGATCATGGGCGAACTTGGCGGAGAGCTCATAGGCGTCGCCGATCGAGGACGCGCGCCCGGCGCCGGAGAGATCCGCGTCTCGCGACCAGATCATCGCGGCGACCTGGTTGCCCTGCGGCCCCATCGCTTCGGCCTCCGCCGCGAAACCGCCCAGACCGACCGGCAGACGCGGGGCGGGAACGGCCAACGACACCGCCCGCGAGAGGGCGGCGGCGGCGGCGTTGGTCGGCTTGATTCGGGTGATGGCGGTCCTGACGGTCAGGTCGGCCATGTCGGACCCCGTAACGATGTCGAACCGCGCGCTGAGGTCCTTGCACAGCGTGCGTTCCATCGCATTGGCGATCAGCGCCAGCTGGGCCGGCGTGGCGTTGGACTGGGCGTCGCCGGCGAAGGTCACCGGCGCGATCCGCACCGTCCGGGCGGCCATCAGCGGCGCGCTTTCGGCCCGGGTGGACGCCTGGGTGCGCCGCCCCTTGGTCTGGGCCAGGTCCGCATAGGAGGTCAGGGTCCCACTGCTCGGCGGCGGCGTCGAGGCGCAGGCGGCCAACAGCGTCAGAGTCAGGAGCACAGGGATCGCGCGGGCGACGACAATCAGGGCGCGGCCCGATCGTCGAAACGCCAAGATGTCGGAACGGCTGTCTGGAAGGCGGGTCATGATCAAATCTCAGAGAGGTTTATGGGTTTCGGCGTCAACGCGCCGCATGGGGGTCGATCCCGCCGCCGAACGGCGGGGAACCGGATGTCGCGCGAAATTGGCCTGAGGCGAGAGCCGGCCGGTCTCGCCTTACCTTCCCGACCCGTCCGAAACCGGGCCGCGCGACCGAACGGCGAAGGGGTTTAGAGACCGGCGACGCGCCAGGCCGGGCGAACCCGCCGGCGGCGGATCAACCCTTCCGCTATGGCCAGATTGATCACCCAGCCCGCGCCCATCAGCAGGGCTCTGGAAAGCTGGTCGGTCGGACCCACCAGCAGCGCCCAGGGCAGGAAGACCACCACCTGGGTGCCCGCGCCCAGGCCGATCGCATAGCCCCGCGTCATCCAGTCGACGTGGCTGGCGAAGTCGCGGCGGCGGATGGCGTCCAGCCCCAGCAGCAGCGACGCGGCCATGGCCGATCCAAAGACCAGCCGCAGGCCGTACAGCAGTTGGCCGTCATTCACGCCGGGCGGGTAGAGTACTGTGGCCCACAGCCCTAGGATCGCCGCCAGCAATCCGAGGGGGGCCAGGAGGCGTCCGGCGGCGCGATGCCAACCTGGCCAGCGACGGCTGCCGCCTGGCGTGAACTGGAAGGCCCCCAGGACGCAGAAGGCGCAGGCGCAGAGGATATGCAGCACCAGGACCGCCGGCGCGGCGGCGAACCGCGCGCTGTCGGGCCGGACTTCGCCCGTCGCGAGCCAGACCAGACGCGCCGCGCCGGCGGCGACCGGCACAAGGGTCAAAGCCAGCAACAGGCTCGGCGTGGTCCAGGCCGCTCTGGCGGGTTGGGGTGATCGCGACATCGGGTCCAGCTCCTCGGGGAGCGATGGATACTTATGCATGGCGCAAACAAGAATAGCGAAAAGCCGTAGAAGGCTTATACGTATTTGCATGAATTGGCAGTCGGTGTCCTTCGATTGGAACCAGGCGCGCGCCTTCCTGGCGACCGCGGAGACCGGGTCGCTGTCGGCCGCGGCGCGGACGCTTCGCCTGACTCAGCCGACCCTGGGCCGCCAAGTGGCCGCGCTTGAAACCCATCTCGGCGTCACGTTGTTCGAGCGGGTCGGCCGATCCTTGTCCCTCTCGCGATCGGGATTCCAGCTTCTGGAGCACTTCCGGTCCATGGGCGAGGCCGCGGCCCAGATCTCGCTGGGCGCGTCCGGCCAATCCCAGGCGATCGAAGGCCAGGTGACGATCACGGCGGGCGACGCGGTCTCGGCCTACTGGCTGCCGGCCGTCCTGAAGCGGCTCCGCGTGATGGAGCCGGGGATCGAGATCGAGGTGCTCGCGTCCAACGACATCCGCGATCTGCGGCGACGCGAGGCCGACATCGCCATCCGGCACGTGCGCCCCGACCAGCCCGACTTGATCGCGAGGCTCGTGCGGCAATCGACGGCTCATCTCTACGCCTCCACGGACTATCTTGAAGAGCTGGGTTGGCCGACCCGCGCCGAAGACTTGTCGAGCGCGGCCTTCATCGGCTTCGCGCCGGTCGAAAGACTCATGCTCGGCCTGAACGCGATGGGCCTGTCGCTGACGCCGCGGAATTTCCGGATCGTGACCGACAACTCCGCCGTGGTTCTGGAGACGGTCAAGCAGGGGCTCGGCATCGCGATGATCCCGAAGGAATTCGCCACACTGATTCCCGGCATCGCGTGCGTCTTGCCCGACCTGTCGATCCCCCTGCCCTTCTGGCTGGTCACCCACGCCGAACTGTTGACCAGCCGCCGCATCCGGGTGGTGTTCGACCTGCTGGCGGAAGAGCTGTCGCGAGGATCGACGGGCGACGCCAAGCTCTAGGCCGACGTCCCCTCGCCTGAACGCCCCAAGCCTGAACACGGCGCGCATCAGGTCGCGACGCGCGCGGCGTGGTTTCGCGCCGGGACGCGCGTCACGCTCACCAGGCCGGCCGCCAAGGCCAACACCGCCCCGATCCCCAGCCCGATCCGCGGCGCGGCGTCCATCGAGGTCAGGGTGAACAGCAGGGTCATCAGCACCGCCCCCGCCGTCTGGCCGGTCAGCCGGGCCGCGCCTTGCAGGCCGCCCGCCGCGCCGCTGCGTTCCGGCGGCGCCGAGAGGAACAGGTTGCGATTATTGGG
>JAHINZ010000147.1 GCA_018895795.1 Alphaproteobacteria bacterium | reverse complement strand
CCGGCAAGGCGCGCCAGGCGCGGGCTGAAATCGCCCGCGCGGTCCGGAAGGGTCGCTTTCCCTTCCGCCCGCCAGGGGCCTAGCTACCGGAGCGGGTTAAAACCCCGCCAGCCCGGCGATGCTCCTGAATAACGATCGCGCGGAGCGCTCCAGCCCCGGCCGAAACGGTACTCCACTAAACCCTCATCCGGGCCTGGCCCGGACGCTCCGCCGCCTCCCCACCCTTCAGCGGGCCGACCGCGTGAAGCGGCGAAGCCGTGTCCGCCCGTCAGATCCAGTCGGGGATCAGGTCGCGGGCCAGAATCTCTTCGTAGGAGGGCCGCGCGCGAATGACCGCGAACCTGTCGCCATCGACCAGAACCTCGGGCACGAGCGGCCGGGTATTGTATTCGCTGGCCATGGCCGCGCCATAGGCTCCGGCCGACATGAAGGTCACCAGATCGCCGGCCGCCAGCGGCGGCAACAGACGGTCACGGGCGAACGTGTCGCCGGTCTCGCAGATCGGACCCACCACGTCATAGGGCGTGGCCTCGTCGGCGCGCTCGGCCTTGGGGCGCGGCGCCACCGGTCGGATATCGTGGAAGGCGTCGTACATGGCCGGACGCAGCAGATCGTTCATGGCCGCGTCGATGACCAGGAACTTGCGGCCCTCGGGGCGTTCGTTGACGTGGATGACCTCGCTGACCAGAACGCCGGCATTGGCGGCGATCACCCGGCCAGGCTCGAAGGCCAGCCTGACAGGCAGGCCGGCCGTCACCTCGCCGACCATGGCGGCGAAGGCGGCGGGCGAGGGCGGTTCGGGCATGTTGAAATAGGGCACGCCCAGGCCGCCGCCCAGGTCCAGCCGCTCGACCGACAGGCCTTCGGCCAGCAGTTGCTCGACCAGGCCGCGCATCTTGGTGAAGGCCTCGCGCATCGGGGCCAGGTCGGTGATCTGGCTGCCGATGTGGCAGGCCACGCCGACAGGCTCCAGGGCCGCGTTGTTGCTGGCGTTGGCGTAGAGGCGCGCCGCCTCGGCGAACGAGACGCCGAACTTGTTCTCGGCCTTGCCGGTGGCGATCTTGGCGTGGCCGCCGGCCGCGACGTCCGGATTGACCCGGAAGGCGATCTTGGCTCGCACGCCCAGACCGGCCGCCACGTCCGCGACCAGGGTCATCTCGGGCTCGGACTCGACATTGATCTCGGCCACCCCGACCTGCAGGGCGAAGGCGATCTCGCGCCGGGTCTTGCCGACGCCGGAGAAGACGATGCGGTCGGCGGGAATACCGGCGGCCAGGGCGCGGCGGACCTCGCCTTCGGAGACCGTATCGGCGCCGGCGCCCAGATCGCCCAACACCTTCAGCACCGCGACATTGGAGTTGGCCTTGACCGCATAGGCGATCAGGGGATCAGCGACGCCCGCCAGTTCCAAGGCGTCGCGGAACACGGTGAAGTGGCGTTCCAGCGTGGCGCGGGAATAGACATAGACCGGCGTGCCGACCTGCGCCGCGATACGCGCCAGAGGCACGTCTTCACAGGCCAGGCCCTCGGGGCCGTACTCGAAGTGGTTCACGAAAAAGAAGACCTAATTGGGCGTGGCGCCGGGGAAGCCCGCCGCGGAGGGACCGCCGAACGGGTTGGGGGCGGTGCCGGCCAGCGGCGCGGCGCGAACCGTGCGGTTGCTGGACGCGGGATCCATGATCTCCTGCGTGCCGCCCACGCGGGCCGGCTGATTGGCGCGGCCCGAGGCGGCGCGGCGTTCAGCCTCCCAGGCCGCCTTCTTGACCGGGTCCCACATGGGGGCCGGGCGTTCGAGTTCAGCTTGCTTGCCGCAGGCCGACAGGCCGGCGCCGGCCAGGGCGAGGGCCGCCACGGTCAGAAGCGCGATGGGACGCAGGGTCATCCGAGCAGTTCCTTCCAACGCGCGATCTGGGCGCGGACCTGGGCGGGAGCTGTCCCGCCATAGCTGATGCGACTGGCCGCCGAGGCGGCCGGGGTGAGGACGGCATAGACCTCGGCGGTGATCCGCGGCTCGATCGCCTGGAAATGTTCCAGGGAGAGATCCGCCAGATCGACGCCCAGGCCTTCGGCCAGCTTCACGGCGGAACCTGTCACGTGGTGGGCGTCGCGGAAAGGCATGTTCAGCGTCCGCACCAGCCAATCGGCCAGATCAGTGGCGGTCGAGAAGCCCGCGCCGGCGGCGGCGGCCATCTTGGCGGTGTTGGGCGTCAGGTCGGCGATCATGCCGGCCATGGCCAGGAGGCTCAGTTCCAGGGCGTCGAAGGCTTCGAAGGTCGGGACCTTGTCCTCCTGCATATCCTTGGAATAGGCCAGCGGCAGGCCCTTCATCACCACGGTCAGGGTGGTCAGGGAGCCCAGGATGCGGCCGACCTTGGCCCGGATCAGTTCGGCGGCGTCCGGGTTCTTCTTCTGCGGCATGATCGAGCTGCCGGTCGTGAAGGCGTCGGTCAGCTTGATGAAGCCGAACATCGGCGTCGTCCACAGCACGATTTCCTCGGCCAGGCGCGACAGGTGGGTGGCGGTGATCGTGGCGGCCGACAGGGCCTCCAGCGCGAAGTCGCGGGCCGAGACGCTGTCGAGCGAATTGGCGGTGGGGCGATCAAAGCCCAGGGCCTTGGCCGTGGCGTGGCGGTCGATCGGGAACGGCGAACCGGCCAGGGCGGCGGCGCCCAGCGGGCATTCGTTCATCCGGGCCCGGGCGTCGCGGAAGCGGTCGGCGTCGCGGCCGAACATCTCGACATAGGCCATCAGGTGGTGGCCGAAGGTGACGGGCTGAGCCGGTTGCAGGTGGGTGAAGCCCGGCATCAGGGCGTCGGCATACTGTTCAGCCTGGGCCAGCAGGGCGTTTTGCAAAGCCTCAAGCTGGGCCGCGGAACGGTCGCAGGCCTCGCGGACCCACAGGCGAAAGTCGACGGCGACCTGGTCGTTGCGCGAGCGGGCCGTGTGCAGCCGGCCGGCCACCGGACCGATCAGCTCGCGCAGCCGCGCCTCGATATTCATGTGGATGTCTTCGTACTCGTCGCGGAACGGGAAGGTTCCGGTCAGCAGTTCGTCCTCGACCCGGGCCAGGCCTTCGAGGATTTCTTCGCCGTCACTGCTTGCAATCACACCTTGGCTGATCAACATCCGGGCGTGGGCGCGGGAGCCCGCCAGATCCTGCGCCCAAAGGCGCTTGTCGAAACTGATGCTGACATTGATCGCCTGCATCAGCTCCGCCGGTTTGGCCGAGAACCTGCCGCCCCACATGGCTTGACCCTCTCCGCCCTTGGCGGCGTCGGGTTTCTTGGAGGCGTTGTCGGTCATATGAGCGAAATCCAGTCGGGCGAGAACGGATCGGGCGCGAACAAGCGCAATCCGCTGAAGTGGGCGATCGGCGCCGCCATGCTGATCGGCGTCGCGGCGGTTCTATATGTCATCGTCGCCTCATCCATCAAACCCTCTGGCCCCGCCAACCTCGACGAATTCAAGCGCGCGTCGCTGGCCAAGCTCGACCTGCCGAGCGCGCCCCGCGTCGCGCCGGGCACAACCTTCTTCGACGAAGCCGGAAAGCCGATGACCCTTGCCGATTTCGAGGGGCAGGTGGTGGTGATGAACCTGTGGGCCACCTGGTGCGCGCCCTGCAAGAAAGAGATGCCCACCCTGGCCAAGCTGCAGGCGCTGTATGTGACTCAGCCCCTGACGGTGCTGCCGATCAGCGTCGATCGGGATTCGGACCTCAACCTGGCCCAGGCCGAGATGGCGGCCAATGCGCCGCTGAAGCTGTACCGGGATCCGTCCTACAAGCTGTCGTTCGATCTCGAACCCCGCGCCGCCGGCTATCCGACCACGGTGATCTATGACCGCCACGGACGCGAGCGGGCCCGGATGGCGGGCGACGCCGACTGGTCCAGTCCCGAGGCGCGCGGCCTGGTCGAGAAGCTCCTGGCCGAGAAATAGGCCGTGAACGTCGATGCCGCCGTTCTCGAGCCGATCGCCGACCGGGCCTGGCCGGCGCGCGAACGCTCGAGACTCGGCGGCTGGCGCTTGAACGCCGCCGACGGCTGGTCGATGCGCTCCAACGCCTGCTGGCCGCTGGCCGCGCCCGATCGCGAGGTCGGGGCGGCGATCGAGGCGGCGGAGGCTTGGTTTGCGGCGCGGGGCCTGCCGCCGCGCTTCAAGCTGACCGACGGCGCGACCGCGCCCGATGACTTGGCGCAGCGCCTGGCCCGACGCGGCTATGCGGGCGTCAAGACGACTCTGGTGATGGTTGGGGCCGCGCTGGGGCAGGTCGATCCGGATGTGACACTCTCGCCCGCGCCGGACGCCGCCTTCGGCGCGGTGTTCACGGCGTCGGCCGGCGGCAATGTCGCCGATGCGCGGGAGCGGCTGGAGACCTTGGCCCGTATTCCGCCGCCGGCGCGTTTCGCCCGGCTGGATATCGAGGGCGACCCCGCGGCGATCGGCGCGTCCGCCGTCGAGGGGGCGTGGGCCGGAATTTTCGGCATGCGCACTTCGCCCGACCATCGCCGAAAGGGCCTGGCGCGACGGATCCTGCTGGCCTTGCTGGCCGAGGCCGGCGCGCTTGGCGCGTCTCACGCCTATCTGCAGGTCGAGGCCGATAACGCGCCGGCCATCGCGCTCTATGAACGCGAAGGCTTCAGCGCGGCCTACAGCTATCGCTATTGGGTGAATGCCTAGGCGAAACCCATCTCGGCCCGTAGCGCTTGCGGCGTCAGGCCGTCGGCGCGGAGTTCGCGCAGGGTCTGGGCCTTGTCGCGCTTGGCGTAGCGCTTGCCGTCTGGGCCGATCAGCAGGCGGTGGTGGCGATAGGTCGGCGTCGGCAGGCCGAGCAAGGCCTGCAGCACGCGCTGGATATGCGTCGCCGCGAACAGATCCTCGCCCCGGATCACATGGGTGATGTCTTGCAGGGCGTCGTCGAACACGACGGCCAGATGATAGGCCACGCCGACGTCCTTGCGGGCCAGGACGATGTCGCCCGCCGTTTCGGGACGCGCGGTGATCAGGCCGGTTTCGCCGGCTGGTCCGGCGCCTTCTTCGGCGAAGTCGAGCCCATCGAACCCGCCCAGAGCCTCGCGCGCCGCGGCCAAGGACAGCCGCCAGGCGAAAGCCTCGCCATGCGCTAGCCGGTCGGCTTCCTCGCGCGCCGGCAGGGCGGCGCCCGTGAACGGCGTCTGCGGCGCATGCGGCGCGCGACCGATGTCGAGGTCCTTGCGGGTCTTGAAACAGCGATAGACCAGGCCGCGTTCGCGCAGGATGTCGAGAGCGGCTTGGTAGTCGGCCAGATGATCCGACTGTCGCCGCACCGGCCGTTCCCACTCCAGCCCCAGCCAGGCGAGGTCTTCGAGGATGGCCGCCTCATATTCAGGCCGGCAGCGGGTGGCGTCGATATCCTCGATCCGCAGGACGAAGCGACCGCCGACAGCACGGGCGGCTTCGAAGGCCGTGAGGGTGGAAAAGGCGTGGCCGCGATGCAGGAGCCCCGTCGGCGACGGGGCGAACCGAGTGGCGAAGACCAAGGTCTAGCCCCGGTCGTACTTCGAGAACATGCCCAGGTGCTCGAACACGGCGCGCAGGAAGGCGTCCTCGCCGCCCAGCAGCTCCTTCAGCGGGGCGAACTGCTTGAAGCTGATCATCTCGGCCAGGCCATGCGCCGCGCACCATGCGGCGATCGTCGCCAGCTCAAGGTCGATATCGGTGACGCCGCCGCCCGTCTGTTCGGAGATGGTGTTGCGCACCTGGCAATAGGCGCCTTCCTCCTTCATCTGGTCGGGGAGGGCGTCCTTGTCGCGCGAGCGGTCGTACATCACGCGGTAGAGGGCGGGATTGTCACGGGCGAACTGCACATAGGCCACGCCCAGGCCCGTCATGCGATCGCGGGCGTCCGCGGCGGAGGCGCGCGCCGTCAGCAAGGCGGTGTCCAGAGCCACCCAGCCCTCGTGGGCGACGGCCTCCAGCAGCTCGTTCTTGTCCTTGAAGTGGTGATAGGGCGCCGCGGGGCTGACGCCGGCTTCGCGCGCCACGGCGCGAAGCGACAGGGCCGCCGGGCCATCACGCTCCAGGATCCGACGCGCTGCATCAATCAGCGCCCGGCTGAGATCGCCATGGTGATACGGACGGGTTTCTGGTGCTGCGCTGGTCATCCCGCACACTGTACCCCCTTCGTTCAAAAATTCCATCCAAACGCTGTAAAGATTATCTTGACGCCGTTTAGATTGGTGCTATCTAAGCACCGTCCAGATGGGACGGCCTTGGCCCGACAAAGCGGCAAGGTCCACAAAAAATGAGGGATTTCTGAGATGTTCCGTTCGCTTTCCGCTTTTGAAGCCGCCTTTGACCGCATGGCTGGCGGCTATTTTCTGGTGTTGGCTCTCGCGCTCGCGGGCGCCGTCGCGGGGATTGTTCTGTAAGGTTGGTTTGTCCGCGAACGGTGGGATTGGCGCGATCCGCGCGGTCCCGCCGTCGCGCTCGGTCTTGCGCCGAAGTCCCGGCCCTTGAACCCGGACGGAGCGGGGGTTAGCACGGAGCGCCGACGCGTCTGGAAACCGAGACTCGCGCCGGGAACGTCCCGTCGCTCTCCGGATTTCCTGTCCATGATCTTCTTTATTCCGCTTGCCCGCCGATGAGCGTCGCCTTCACCAAGGAAGGCGACAGCGAGGCCTTCGCCGCCGACCTGCTCGACCGGCCGATCTCCGCCAATCCCAACCTCGTCACCGCGCGCGGGCTCGCCCAGCTTGAGGCCGCGTTGGCTGAAGCGCGCTCCGCCTACAGCGCCGCCCAGGCCACGGGCGGCGTGGCCGAGGATCGCACCGCCATGGCCCGGGCCACGCGCGACCTGCGCTACTACGCGGCGCGACGGGCGAGCGCTCAGCTGACCGAGCCCGCCGGGCCGGCCGACGTGGTCCATTTCGGACAGGCCGTCACCTTTGACCGCGCGGACGGTCGTCGTCAGACCTACCGCATCGTGGGAGAGGACGAGGCCGATCCCGCTGGCGGCTCGGTATCTTATGTTTCGCCCCTGGCGCGGGCCCTGCTGGGCAAGACTCTTGGCGACACCGCGATGGTCGCCGGCGGCGAGGTCGAGATCGTCGAGATCGCCTAGAGCAAGGATCGGGTTGCCGCGCTTGCGCCGCGATGCTCAGGTCGCGCCGTGACTCCAGACCGCGCTCCCACCGCCGACCAGATCCGCGCCGCGCGCGTCCATCTCGCCGCCGCCGATCCCGCCCTCGCGGCGATCGAGGCCGTGACGCCGGTGTTTCCCTGGCGGACCGCCGAGCCCGGCTTCGCCGGCCTTTTGAGACTGATCGTCTATCAGCAGGTGTCCTTGGCTTCGGCCGCCGCCATCTGGGCCCGGGTCCAAGCGGGTCTTGGCGAAGTCTCGCCCGGGGCCGTCCTGGAGTTGGAGGATATCGCCCTGCAGGGCCTGGGTCTGTCTCGTCCCAAGGTTCGCTACGCCCGCGCCATCGCGGAAGCCCATGTGTCAGGCGCCTGCGATCTGAACGCCCTGGTCCACATGTCCGATGATGAGGCCTCGGCGGCCCTGATGGCGATCAAGGGTGTCGGGCGGTGGACGGCCGAAACCTATCTGATGTTCTGCGAGGGTCGGCTGGATGTGTTTCCCGGCGGCGATGTGGCGCTCCAGGAGGCTCTGCGCTGGGTCGATCGCGCCGAGATCCGGCCTACTGAAAAACAGGCCTATTCGCGCGCCGAAGCCTGGAAACCCTATCGCGGGGTTGCGGCCCATCTGCTGTGGCGATGCTACGGCGCCGTCAAGCGAGGCGAAATTCCGCCAATCTGATCGGCAATCATCAGATGTCTTGGTTCCGTCGTGGAGTTGGATCATCCTGCGGAGGCGTTCGGGGATGAATGGCGATTCCCATTGAATGCGTAGGAAGGAGGCCCGTCTTCAGTCCGATCGCGTATCCGCTTCATAGGGTCCCGTCTGGGCCCAAAGGGAGGTCCTGATGCAGGTTCTCTCCCGTCCGCCGTCTGGCATGCCGGCCTTGGTGCTCAATGCCGACTATCGACCGCTGAGCTACTACCCGCTGTCCCTCTGGCCTTGGCAAGAGGTGATCAAGGCGGTGTTCCTGGACCGTGTCGAGGTGGTCTCGACCTATGATCACGTGGTGCACTCGCCGTCGTTCGAGATGAAGCTGCCCAGCGTGGTGTCGCTGAAGCAGTATGTGCCTCAGGACCGTCCGCCGGCCTTCACGCGCTTCAACCTGTTCCTGCGCGACAGCTTCGCCTGCCAGTATTGCGGCTCGGGCCAGGACCTGACTTTCGACCATGTGAT
>JAHINZ010000146.1 GCA_018895795.1 Alphaproteobacteria bacterium | reverse complement strand
GTGCCGGGCGGCGCGGACCGGCTGCTGGCCGTGGAGCCCGGCGCGCTGTGGCTCGGCGACGGGCGCAAGGCCTGGCGCGTGGCCGCCGACGGCCAGGCGAGGCCGGCGGGCGCGGCCGGTCGGGCCCTGCCCGGCGGCGACGCGCCGGGCGGTGATCGCCTGATGATCAATGACCGCCCCACAGCGCTCCACCTGGCGATCGCCGCGCGGACGCCGGACGGCGGGACGCGCCTATCGCCGATCGGCGCGGACGATCCCGCGACGGCGACGATCGACCTGCCGCCGGGCGAGACCCCGCTGGCCGCCCTGGCGGACCCGCTGGTCGCCGCGACCCTGAGGCGCGACGCCCAGGGGGTGGAGACGGTGCGGCTTCACACGCCCGCATCGGTCCGCGACCTGCTGACCCTCAACGCCGGCCTGGCCCAAGCGACCCTGGCGCGTCCAATCCCTATCGCCCACACCGGTCCCGACGGCCGCGCCCTGACCAGTTGGCTCTACCTGCCGCCCACCCTGGCGGCGGGTCGCAAGGCGCCGCTGGTGATCCTGCCCTATCCTGGCGAGATCCTGCCAGACGCCGCCCAGGGCCTGGGACCGCCGGGCCATGAGCTCTATCCCAACCCGCAGATCCTCGCGGCCGCCGGCTATGCGGTCCTCAAGCCCAGCCTGCCGATCGACCTGACCCGCGAGCCGATGGACGGGACGGCCGAGCGCATCCTGAGGGTCGTCGACGCCGTGGCCGCCAGCGGCGCGCCGGTCGACCCCGAGCGCCTGGCGCTCTGGGGCCATAGCTATGGTGGCTACGCGGTGCTGGCGGCGGCCACCCAGAGCGAGCGGTTCAAGGCGGTCATCGCCGCGGCCGCCTCGCCCGACCTCTTTGTGGCCTATGGCGGCGGCAATCTGCTGGCCGGCCTGACCCCGGACGCCGGGACCTCGACGGCCAACGCCATGGGATGGCTGGAGACCGGCCAGGCGCGGATGGGCGCCCCGCCCTGGCGTGACCCTGAGCGCTATGTCCGCAACAGCCCGATCCTGCGGGCTGACCGGATCACCGCCCCGGTCATGCTGATCACCGGGGATTTCGACGGCGAACCAGCGGGGCCCAAGGCGATGTTCAATGTGCTCTACCGGCAGGGCAAGGACGCGATCCTGCTGAACTATCTGGGCGAGGCCCATCAGATGATGAGCACGGGCAACCTGCGCGATCTCTACGCCCGCGCCCTGGCCTTCCTGGCCGATCAGCTTGGCGGCCCCGGGACCTCCCCCGCCGGCGGGGCATCCTCAGGCGCGCTCGCGCCGGACGCGGGCCCCTCAGGCGGGAAAACCTGACGCGGCGCGTCTGGGCGGCGCGCCGCCTCCAGCCGCGCCTCCCAGACCCTCAGCCAGGCCTCGACGAACACCACGCGCATGATCTCGCCGGTCAGGTCGCGCCAAACCATGACCTCGGGATCGAGCAGCGGCGCCAGCTTGTCGCGATCGATCAGGCCATGGGCGGCCAGGCGCCCTTCCATCAGAAAGGGTCCCAACACGTCCACCCCCCGCGCCAGGCTGCGGGCGAAGACGCTGGTGACATCGCCCTTGCCTCGGCGATGGCGGATGGAGGCCGGCAGGCGATCGGAGAAGGCGGCGCGAGCATAGGGCCGATCAAGCTCGCCCACCGCCAGCAAGGGCGCGGGAATAGAAAGGCAGTACTCGACGACAGGCTGGCAGAGCAGCGGATTGATCAGGTCGGCGACGCGGCCGCGCAGACTTTCGCCCTGGACCAGCTGGGCGCCGATCAGGGCCTCGATCTGCACGCGTTTGGCGGGACTGAGCCCGCCCAGGTTCCGGCGCCAGGGATGACGCGGCGGCGCGGCGCGCGGCGCGTTGAGGAACCGTGACGGCCGAAACCCCGCGGGGTCCCCGCCCGGCCCACGCAGGGCGGCGCCGACCAGTCCCCACACCGACATCCGCAACCGTCGCGCCAGGCTGGCCAGCGCCCCGGCGCGGCCCTGACAGGTCGGCGCGCCCAGCAGGATATCCAGGGCTAGGGCGCGGTCGGGCATCTGGAAGAACACCGCATCGCCGCCGTGGCCGGTGAACAGTGCGTCGGCGCCCAAGGCCCGCAGCCGGCCGGCCATGTCGCGATCATGGTCAGGGTCCTGGGCGCTGAACGGCGGTCGCACGCCGCCCGCGGCGGCCAACAGCCGCTGCAGATCATAGCCCAGATCCTGGCGCGCCACCGCGGTCAGCGGCAGGCCAAGGCCGTGGGCGACGTCGGCGGCATAGGCCCGCTCATCGCTTTCGGGTTCGGGCCAGTAGTGGTTGATGGCGTCGACCACCGGCGCGCTGGCCTTGGCCAGGGACGCGGCGACGATCGCCGAATCCAGGCCGCCGGAGACCTCGGCGACGATGGCTGATCGCCCCAGGCTCAAGGCGGCGACACAGGCGTCGATCCGGGCGGCCAGGCGCGCGGGTCCCGCCAGATCGACCGCCCGCGCGCCGCGCGCGCGCCGGGCATGCTCGGCCGGCGACCACAGGACCAGGGCCTCGCGGGCCTTGGGCCCCGAGCGCAGGACGCCGGGTTCGACGGCCTGGACGCCGCGAAGACAGAGGGCGTCGCTGGCCAGGTCGATGTCGGCCACCATCGCCTCGACCCGGTCCCAGTCGATCGCCAGGTCGGCCGGCGCCTGCGGCCCGGCGGCGGGGATCTGACTGCCGACCAGGGTGATGTCGCCGCGTGTCCAGGTCACAGCCTCCAGGCCGCCCAGCGGATCGCGATAGATCTCCGGCGCCTGCCTGGGCGGCGTGAACAGCGCCACGTAGCGGCCCCAGGCGCATCGGGTCAGCACCAGGGCCGCATCAGGCGGCTCCAAGCCCTTGAGGATCGCGGCGTCGAACGGCGCCGGGCGGCCTGCTAGGGTCTGCTGGGTGTCGAACAGCTCGCCGATCAGCACGCCCTGCCGGGCCGGCAGGACCTGGACGGCCGGCGGCCGCGCGCCGTTGACGCAGACCAGGATGCAGAAGTCCTCATGGGCCACCCGCCAGGTCCCGTCGGCGAGGATAGCCTCGCGCAGGGCCTGGGCCTCGCTCCCGGGCTGACCCGGCGGCCAGGCGAGCGCCAGATAGTCGCCCATCACACGGCCAGGATCGGGTGATAAGGCAAGAGGCGCTCGACGTCATCATCCAGCGCGACCTCTCCGGCCTGCAGCCAACAATGGGCCCGGAAGGGCCAGGTCCGCACGCCGATCACCCAGGTCGCGTCCAGACCGCACAGGCGCAGGTATCGCAGCATCATGTAGCTGCGCTTCAGGCACGCGCCGTCGAACGGCGCCCAGACCCGCAGCCGGGCGAAATAGGCGGCCGTCGACAGCAAGGCCGGCGACGGCGCCGAGGCTTGGCGATCCGGCTGGGCGGTCCGCCGCCCGGCGCGATCCAGCAGGCCGGCGAAATCGAGCCGTCGAAAATCGGACGCCGTCGCCGCCCCGGCGCGAAGCGTCCGCCAAAGGCCGTGGCGCGCGTCCGTCCCGGCGACCGCGGCGGCCGGCAGGTTCCGCGTCGGACGCGGCGGCGGGCGCACGGCGTCAGGCTTGAGCCCCGGTCGCGCCAAACCCGCCTGGGCCAGGGTCTCCAGTGCGGCCGGATCGCGCGCGACCAGCCGTCCCTCGACGGCGTCAGGCTTGAGCCCCGGTCGCGCCAAACCCGCCTGGGCCAGGGTCTCCAGTGCGGCCGGATCGCGCGCGACCAGCCGTCCCTCGACGTCCAGCGAAAGGACCGCCCCCACGCCAGCAAGGCAGAGATAGGCGTCGGCCCCGACATCGAGCAGGACCAGGTCCTCCCCCACCATCACCCCGTGAACCCGGGGCGCCAGGCTCCAGGCCACTTCGCCCGGCGTGATCTGGGCCACCCGGCGCATGGACCTAGGCCGCGTAATAGGAGGACATGTTGAAAGGCTCCTGCATGACGCCGATCATCAGCGCCTGGGTCAGAGCTCTGGCCGAGCCCAGGCGCAGCAGCGTCAGGCCGCGAGCGTGCGTGTTGGTCATGATGAGGGTCCTGGAAAGGGCGCACCGCCTTGGTCGGCTGGCCCGTGAAAAGGATGACCGGCGCCGGACGAGCCGGCGCCGGCCGTGTCGCGCAAAGGACGCGCGGCGCCGTTCAGCCGATCGGGTAGTACTTGGCCTGGTTCTGCGATTCCTGGGACAGGCCGGTGGCCACCGACTGGGTCAGCACCTTGGCCGAGCCGATGCGCAGCAGATTGATCTTGCGGGTCATAACAAGCCTCTGAGTTTGAGTTCGCCGCCATTCGCGGCCCCTCAACTGCGCGCCCCCATCGTTTGATATTCAAACGATATCCGGTCGATATTTCACCCCACTCGCCAGGCGCGCCAAGCCATGGGCCTGGGCGATCCGCCGGCGATGATAGCGGCCCACGCCGGCCCGCAGGGCGGCGATCTCCCGCGCCTCGAAGGCCGCTGCCAGGGCGAGCGCTTCCTGGCCAAGATCGGGCAGCAACTGCGCCTCGATCACCGTGAACGGCGCCAGGCGCGCGGCGACGCGCTGATAGGCCTGGACCAGCACCTGGTCGTCGGCGCCTAGCACCAGCTCCAGGAACAGCGCCTCGATCACGGCCTGAGGGCCGACGCCGTCGCGCAAGTCCTGGGCGAACGCGATCGGCGCGCGGGGCGGGGCGCGACGCCGGCGCGCCCGCCGCTCGGCGTTCGGCGCCATGGCCGCCGAAAGGTACAGCAGACGCAGGTTGTGCAGCTCGGCCAGGGCGGGCCCATCCAGCAGCGGGCGCATGTAGACCGGACCGGGCTTATCGACCAAGTCCTCGCCCGCCAGCCGCGACAGCGCCTCGCGAACCGGCGTCGAGGACAGGCGAAGGTCCTGGGCGATCAGGTTGATCGGCAGGGCGTCGCCCGGCGCGTCGACGGCCTGCCGCAGCCGCTGTCTCAAGGCGCCCAGCGCCAGGGCGAAGGCGTCGCGTCTGCGAGGCACGGTAAAAAACCCAAATGGCCGATGCGCCAGTGTCGCCGAGCAATCGACGCCGCGCCGCTGAAGTCGCGCGCTCGTCCGTCCCAGGAGCGTTTATCGGGCGATTTATGGGCTCTGGCGGTCGCCCCGGGCCGCGACGAACCGTTACGCGGCATGGCCCGCGCCATAAATCGGGAAGACGTTCCCGGAATTTGGCGCGCCTGCGGGCGAAGCGGCCCCATCGACCGGTTGGAAACTGGACCGGAGCAGTACTTTTCTGACGACACGCAGGGTTGTGCTTTGACGTGGTGTTCGCTTTGTCGCCTGATAGACCCAGCAAGTGCCGAGTAAAGCTTTGGTCAAACGCGCATCCGAGGAGCTGAGACACCAGGGCCAGCTCCTGTCCCAAATCCTGAAGCAACTTCGCGACCTGCGGCGCCTGTCGGCGCGGCAGGTCGCCGACGCCATGGGCCTGCCATTGCGCACCTACTACAACTTCGAGTCCGGGACGGGCGCCTTGGACATCGCCAGGATCTTCAGGTTCGGCGACGCCACGAGCACTGATCCGGTCAGCATCTTCGAGGCGCTGATGCTCGGCTCGGTGGACCACGCCTTGCGCTGCGCCGAGAACCAGGCCGCCTCGATCAAGCTGGCCGCCTTCCATCGGTTCGAGCAGAAGGTCGGCGACGGGATGACCAACATCCAGCCGCAATTCTTCATCGAGGCCTTCACCCGGGCCTATGACAGCCTTGAAGGTCACAAGGACAAGACCGATCGCGGCGCCGAGCGCTGGTTGGCGGAGAACATGCCCAAGATCCCGCGGGACGACCCGTAGGGCGAGCTTCCGGGGCCCGGGGTTGCGGCGCGGTCGTCTCACGGTCCCCGCCTTGGCGATCGCTCGTGGCGGTTCGCCAAATCCCATGGGTGTCGATGTCTCGCAGGTCCGGATCGAGCGGCGCCCGCAGACCCCAGCGTTCAGCCAGGCCGATCAGAGCGCCGGCGCGCCAGCGACGGTAATCGGCCCGGTAGTCCGGATTGCGGCGCAGGAACTCCCAGGCCAGCGCCGCCTGGTGCGGATCGACCGCATCCAACGGCGCCGGGACGCGCTCAAAGGTGGGCTTTTGGGGGCTGCGACGGGCGACGCGGGACTTGGCCATGGGGCCATTGAGCGCCTCATGAGGTCACGCTGGAATCGGCGCCGTCCTGCAAGGCCGGCCCAGATCGCGATTTTCTCGGCGCGGACGCGGTGGTCGCCAAAATCTGGGACGGCTCTACCGAAGTTTGGCATGGCGTTCCCGAAACCTGGCGCAAGTCGCGCCACGATTGAGGCGGCGAAAAAGATGTCCCCAGGAAAGTGACGACGCAAAGCAGCACCGGAAGCAGCCCCCCGAGCCAACGTGGCGAGCGCCAGACCTCGACCACGCGGGGCGGCTCCAACCCCGTGCGGCGCAGGCCAAACAGCGCCCGGTAGCCGCCGGCCACCGCCTGTTCGGCCGCCCGCACCAGACGCTGGACGCGCATGCGCATGTAGTCCGAACCAGGCCCCCAGTCCTCGCGAACCCGGGCCTCCCCGAACAGCGACACGGCGATGTCGCGGTGGCTGGCGCCGTCGCGGCGCGCGTCATGGGCCCGCAGGATCTGCAGCCAGCGGGGGGCCTTGGCCGGCGCCTGCGCGCGCCCCGACTCCAGGCGCCCGTTGTCGCGCAAGCCGACGAGCTGGCGCAGGCCTTCAAGCGATCCGACCCCCAGGGCCAAGGCCGGCAAATGAAAGCGAAAGGTCGACGGGCCGGCCAGAACATCGCCCCGGACCACCGAGAAGCGCAGCCGGCGCGCGCCGTCGCTGACCAGGACGTGCTGGTCGCCGTCGGCCGTGCGCACCACCAGGGTCGCGACGTCCAGGCCCCTGAGGTCGATCGCGGCGGGGTCCCGCACGCTGGCCGGCTCGACACTGAAGACCGGCGCCGATCCGTCCGATTGCCAGCGCCACAGGGCGATGGGCAGGGGATCGCCGCGCGGTCCCTCGCCGACAAAGCACAGCTCCGGCGCCCTGCCCGCTTGCGGCGCGAGCGGGGCCGCGCCGCCGGCCTGTTCAAAGCCGCGTCGCGCGAACTCCCAGGCCCAGACCGACCGGTCGGCGCCCAGGAGCGGCTGGTAGGTGTGCGCGTCTCGCCAGTCAGGCGCGCAGGCTTGGACATCGCCCATGTCGGCCGCTCGTGGTTCCCACGGCGAAAGTGTTTGCGACGCCGCGCGACCTGTCGAGTGCAAGACCCCTCGACAATTGCAATGTGAGGTTTGCCATGGACACCATCGGCGCCTTGAGGCTAGGGCCTGGACGTCGCGCCTTATAGACTGACGCGCGTCGCATCCGCACGCAGGGGATCAGGTTGACGTCCCAGCTTGAACATTTCGTGGCCGACGAAGCGCCGTGGTCGGAAATCCTCACCGACTACGACGAGCGCCACCTTATGACCTATCTGCGCCTGCTCGACGCCGACCAGGAGGGCGCCGACTGGCGCGAGGCGGCTCGGTTGGTCCTGGGGCGCGACTGCGAACAGTCGCCGGATCTCAGCCGCCGCTGCTGGGAAACCCACATGGCCCGAGCCCGGTGGATGACCCAGACCGGATATCGCGACCTTCTGGCCGCCAGCCGGCGCTGACGGCCAAGTCACGGCGCGCCGTCAACGATCGTAGCCTGACCAGGCCAAGCGCGAGACGCCCGACTCGCCGCCCAAAAGTCCCAGCCAAGCCGGCGCGTCAATTCGACCATCCGCCGTGACGGAACACGATGAGGAATAGGCTTCAATCGCCCCGCGGGAGCCTGTCAGCGGCCACACGGCCCGGTCGCCCGGTCGCGGCGCGAGGTTGTTCTGCCCTGCGCGCCCTGGGACCGTGAACAGCCCCCGGTTTGTCAGAGGCCATTTGGTTTGGGTCGCGCCGCGCGCCCCTAACCCCTCTGCCAGACTGACATCTCTATCCGCGCAAATCCCAACGTTTCTGAACGGGCTAGACATCTGCGCCCTGGCGATGAAGAGCCGCCGCCGGCGGACAGGTTTGCTTGGTCGCCTATTGGGACAGCTGCGACCCGCTTTTGAACTGGTCAGAGGGAGTTTCAACGGTGTCGAGCCGAACGACGATCGACGCTGCAGCGAAGCGCGGAATTATCGACAACACGACCGACCAGAACTCACCAAGCTTGGCCAGGTGAACGTCCCAATTGCTCCCCCGCGCGAATACCGGTCTCAACATCGTGCCGGATCGAACGACGGCATAGAGGGCCCGACCATGGCGCTGACCATCACCTCGGTCACGTCCGCCCAAGCTCCCGGCCCGATGCATCCGCCTAACGGTGGTGGCGCGCTAGCGAGCTCAGAGCGCTTTCCAAACGGCTGGCGTTATAACCAGTATCTGTTATACTGGTTATTCGCAAACCAGCCCGCCACCGTTCGCGGGCCTTCTGGCCCCGAATTTGGCGACTGCGCATAAGGCAAGGTCACATGTTCATTGTCACCGAGCAGACACCCAATCCCGAGGCGATGAAGTTCATCCCGCACTGCGTTCTGACGCCTGGCCCGGCGCAGGCTTTTCGGCGCCAGGATCATCAGGTCGGCCTTTCGCCACTGGCCGATCGTCTGTTCGAATTGCCGGCGGTTGAAGGTGTGTTCATCGCCAAAGACTTCGTCACGGTGACGCGCACGCCCAACGGTCCTCCGTGGGGCGCCCTTCGCTTGCAAGCGATCACAGCCCTGGCTGACCACATGGCCAGCGGCGCGCCGGCCTTGAACGGATCAGCTCCCTTTGAGGCGATCAGCGGCGGTGAGATCGAGGATGAAATCCGCGGCGTCCTGGGACTCTATATTCGTCCCGGTGTCGCCCGCGACGGGGGCGATGTGGTGTTTGACCACTTCGACCAAGACACAGGCGTGCTTTGGATCGAGATGCGCGGCGCTTGCGGAGGATGCCCCTCGTCGCGAATGACCCTTAAGGCGACTATCGAGAACATCGTACGCCGCTATATTCCTGAGGTGAAACGGGTCGAAGCGACCGCCGACGCCGTCGAAGACGGCGCGCCCAGTCGCCTGCGGACCTGGATGGACAAGCTCAAGGGCGTCAAATCCCAGGGCATCCGGCCCGTCTTCACCCAAAACGGCAAGCCTGTATCGTCAGATCAAACCTTGGCCGTCGACGCGCGGACCTAGTCGGGCAAGGCTCCCCCAGGTTAGTCTATCTGCGTTGGGCCGCCGCGCGCCAAGGCCAGAAGTTGGCGAAGCGGCGCGGGATCGTCGACCAGGTCAGCCAGGGTGTAGGCCTGCAGCGCCTGCCGGAACGCGGCTCGCGCCTCGCCCAGGGCCCGCCGCAAGCGGCAGGCCGGGGTCAGAATGCAGGCGCCGTTGACGTCATCGAAACACGGCGCGAGGGCCATATCCGGCTCAGTACTGGCGATCACCGCGTCCAGACCGATATCCCCAGGCGGGCGAGCCAGGCTCAAGCCGCCGTTCCTCCCCCGCGTCGTGGTGATATAACCGGCGGCGCCGAGCTCATAGGCGACCTTCTGCAGGTGGTGGCGGGAGATCCCGTAGCTCGTGGCGATTTCGGCAATCGTCGGACGACGCTGGGGTTGCAGCGCCAGGTACATCAGCAGGCGAAGCGAAAAGTCAGTGTAGACCGTGAGTCGCATGCTCGCCTTGCTGGGGATCGACGCGCCGCAGCGCCGCAGGGTTATCCCTAACATGGACGCAGACCCTGCGACATTTTCCGCCGCTTGATTTCCGACAATCGGCTTGGGTTGCGGGAGGTGTAATCGCAGGCCAGCCGATCACGGCTAAGGATGAGGGAGTCTTTCGTGACTCAAGCTTTGGTTTCGGCCGCCGCCGCGACGGGATCTGTCCAGGTCCGTTTCTTCGGCAAGATCGCGGACCGTTTTGGCCGCGTGGCGACGGTGGAGATCCCCGCTGTCGGCTGTTCGCTGCCATGGCTCAAGGTCCAGCTCGCCGGTCAGGTTGAAGGCGGCCTTGAGTCCCTGGCTGAGCGGGGCCTGCGGGCGGCCATCGACCACACAATTGTAAGCGATAAAGCTTGGATCAGTCCTGGGCAGGAAGTGGCCTTCCTATCGATGTTCTCTGGAGGATGACCATGGATGACGCCCCCCTGGCCGCGAAGAGCCGCAAGGCCGGTATCGACGAGCGGTTGCCCTTCTATCCGCTCAACATCGCCGTCCTGACCATTTCCGACACCCGCGACCTGAAGACCGACACCTCCGGCGCCCTCTTGGCTGATCGCCTGACGGCGGCCGGCCATGCCTTGGCCAACCGGGTCATCGTGCCCGACGAGGTCGAGGCCATCCGCCATCAGGTCCAGGCTTGGGCCGACGACGAGGCCGTCGACGTCATCCTCACCACCGGCGGCACCGGCTTTGCGCCGCGCGATGTCACGCCCGAGGCTGTCACGCCGCTGTTTCGCCGAACCATGGACGGCTTCTCGGTGGTCTTCCATCTGGCCAGCCTCGGCACCGTCGGCGTGGCGACCCTGCAATCCCGCGCCCTGGCCGGTCAGGCCGACGACACCTTCGTCTTCTGCGTGCCGGGTTCGACGGGGGCGTGCCGCGACG
>JAHINZ010000145.1 GCA_018895795.1 Alphaproteobacteria bacterium | reverse complement strand
CGAGAACCCGATCGACCAGCTGATCGCCCGCTTCCAAACCGCCAAGGCGACGGGATGACCGACGAACCCAACTTCGCGCCTCCCGAGGGCCCGGTCTTCACCGACGAGGAGATCGAGGCCGCCCGCGTGCTGTTCGCCCAGCCGGTGGCGTTCATGATGGGGGCCGTCAACATGGACGGCCTGCCGCATCCGATCGCGCCCGAAGTGTGCTTCGCCGGCCGCTCCAATGTCGGCAAGTCCAGCCTGATCAACGGGTTGGTGGGCCAGAAGCACCTGGCCCGCGCCTCCAACGAGCCGGGCCGCACGCGGGAGATCAACTTCTTCCTGCTGGCCGAGAAGCTGCGCCTGGTCGACCTTCCGGGCTACGGCTTCGCGCGGGCCTCGAAGACCACGGTCAGCAAGTTCCAGGACCTGGGCCGGGCCTATCTGCGCGGCCGGGCGACGCTGCGGCGCGTCTATCTGCTGATCGACGCCCGCCACGGCCTGAAGAAGGTCGACCAGGAAGCTCTCGACGCCCTGGATACGGCGGCGGTCTCCTACCAGATCATCCTGACCAAATCCGACAAGATCAAACCGCATGAGGTCGAGAAGGTCACCGCCGAGACCCTCAAGGCCATCGCCAAGCGGCCGGCGGCCTTCCCGCGCGTGCTGGCCACCTCGTCGGAAAAGGGTCTGGGCATGGCCGAGCTGCGCGCCGAGATCTCGCGGGTCTGCCTGGACGAGTAGGGGGCTAAGACCCCAGCCGCCTGTAGGTGGCCGTGCAGCGCGCGGCGCACTGGGCCCACTGGCTGGGGCAGACATCGTCGTCGCCCGTCTTGCAGAAATAGTATGACCGCGCGCAGGCGGCCTTGCATTGGCCCGCGTCGCCGCCCGGGCGGCTGGAGGCCAAGGGTATCAACGGCGCCAAGGCGGTCTGCGGGGCCGCGACCACGACGGTCGGCGGCGGCGCCTTGGCCTTGGGCGCCGGCTTTTGATCCGCCCCTGCCGGCGAGGCCAGGGCCAGGGTTACAAGGGTCAGGGCGAGCAGACGGCGCATGGCGGTCAGCCTAGGGCGGCGCCGGTTAAGGTTTGGCTAACCCTATTTGGGCGGCCAACGCCGGGAAGCCCCCTCCGTCACGTCGCCTATCGGCGCCGCGCCACCTCCCCCGCGTCGCAGGGGAGGAGAAGCCTCTCTCTCCTCACCCGTGAAGCGGGGGAGGTGGCGCGATGCGAATACGCAGCGTGACGGAGGGGGCGCTACTGAGCTTGCCGCGCTATTTCAGCTTGTCGATCAGGGCCATGGCCGCCGCCGGGTTCCGGACCTTGGCCCCCGAGATGAAATAGGCGAACACGTCGCCGCGCTGGGCCCAGGCGCGGGTCTGGGCGACCACGCCGTCCAGTTCCTCGGAGGTCATGCCGGTGGGCTGGTCCTCGCGGCTGCACATCAGCCGGGCATAGGTGAAGTCGGCGGTGGGCTGGTCGATGCGCGGCCAGTCGGGCGACTCGTCATCGACGGCATAGACGATGGCCGCGCCATACTTGGCGGCCAGGTCGTAGAATTGCTGGGTCTGGAAGGTGGGGCTGCGCACCTCCAGCGCGTGACGCGCCGGCCGGCCGCCGATCTCTTTCGGCAGCAGCTTCAAAAAGCCCTCGAAGTCGACCGGATCGAACTTCTTGGTGGCCATGAACTGCCAGTTGATCGGTCCCAGCTTGTCGCCCAGCGCCTCCAGGCCCTGGGCCAGGAACTTGTCCAGCGAATCGTTGTTCTCCGACAGCACGCGACGATTGGTGCAGTAGCGGCTGGCCTTGACCGCGAACACGAAGTCGTCGGGCGTCTCGTCGCGCCACTTCATCCAGCTGTTGGGCTTGAAGGTGGAATAGTAGGTGCCGTTGATCTCGAGGCTGGTCAGGTGGGACGCGGCGTAATTCAGCTCGTCCTTTTGTTTCAGGGTGTCGGGATAGAACACGCCCCGCCAGGGTTCGAAGGTCCAGCCGCCGATGCCGGCCCGGATCACGCCTGTGGACATGGTTCTGTTCCCTTCCTGTTCCGCGCACCCTAGCATCGCGGGCGCGTCCGGCAAGGGGCTCTACACGCCGACCACGTGCCGCAGCGCGCCTTGGGCGAAGGCTTCCATATTGCCCAGGCTGATGGCCAGGATCCGCTCCACAGCCTCGCGGGTGTCATAGGCCACGTGCGGGGTGACGATCACATTGGGCAGTTTCAGCAGGGCGTGGCTGGCCACCAGAGACCGCAGGCCTTCGGGGGCGGGCGGGGTAGCCGAGCGGAAGATCTGGGCCTCGTCGCGCAGCCAGGGTTCCTGGCTCAGTACGTCCAGCGCCGCCCCGGCGATCTGACCGGTCAGCAGGGCGTTGAGCAGGGCCTCGGCGTCGACCACCCCGCCGCGCGCGGTGTTGATCAGCACGGCGCTCGGCTTCATCGCCGCGAACTGCGCCGCGCCGATCAGCCCCTCGGTGGCCGGGCCGCCAGGAATGTGCAGGGTCAGGACGTCACAGGCGGCGATCAGGTCGTCGAACGCCACATAGCGAAAACCCAGCCGCTGGGCGGCGGAGGTGTCGGGGCGCATGTCGAAGGCGATGACCTCCATGTCGAAGCCCTTGGCGATCTTGATCACCCGTCGGCCGATCTGGCCCGTGCCGACCACGCCCAGGGTCTTGCCGCCTAGGTCAAAGCCTCGCAGGCCCTCTTGCGCGAAGTCGCCGCGCTGGGTCCGCCCGACCGCGTCGGGGATCTTGCGGGCCAGGGCCAGCAGCAGGGCGAAGGCGTGCTCGCCGACCGTCGGATCGCCATAGTCGGGCACGTTGCAGACGGTGACGCCGTGCGCCCGGCAATAGTCCAGGTCGATATGGTCATAGCCCGTCGAGCGGGTGGCGATCAGGCGCAGCTTGGGAAAGCCGGCCAGGACCTGGGCGGTCAGGCGCGAGTCGATGAAGGTCGAGATGACCTCGGCGTCGGGAAACGGGTTGTAGGCGGTGGCGCACCCGGTGACGCAGGTGACCTTGTGGTCGCGGCTCAGCGCCTGGACGGCGTCGCGCTCCCAGTCCTCGGCTTCGAAGATGACGATATTCATGGGGGGATCCAGACCGAACGATGGGCGCGCACAGGGTTAGCGCGCGACGGCGTCGGCCGCACCTAGGGGATCACCGTATAGGTCGGCGCGGGCCCCCTCCGCGCTTCGCGCTCCTCCCCCGGCGGGGGAAGATGAGGTCGGCGCGGTTCATCTT
>JAHINZ010000144.1 GCA_018895795.1 Alphaproteobacteria bacterium | reverse complement strand
TGAGCCGCGCGTCGATCGGGGTGCTCTTCAGCAGGTTGGGGTCGATCCGCAGGGTGGAGCCGATCCTCAGGGCGCGGGGGCGAGCGATCTGATTAGCGCGCTGCACCTGCAGATAATCCCCAGGCCGATTGAGATAGACGGAGGCCAGGCCGATCAGCGTGTCGCCCGGTTTGACCACATAGAGCACGGGCGGCTCGGGCGGGGCGGCCTGGACGCCCGACGCCGCGATCAAGCTCAAGGCGGCCGTTAGAACAAACAGATCTTGCTTCGAGGTGTTCATGCGGGGGTCGCTCCGGCTTCGGCGTCCGCCTCGGGACCGCCCTGAGGGTCACAGGCCTCGAGACGATAACCGAAACCATAGACCGTCGTTAGACGAAAGCCATTGGCGGGGCGAAGCTGAAGTTTGGAGCGCAGGCGCGAGACGTGGGCGTCCAGGGTGCGGGTTTCCAGATCCGGGCGCTGGCCCCAGACGCGGCGCAACAGATATTCCCGCGAGAGCGGCCGACCCAGATTGTTGAACAGGATCATGGCCAGCTGGAATTCCTTGGGCGTCAGCGCCTCGACATGATCCTCCCAACTGGCCGTCTGGGCGCCGGGATCCATGCGATAGGGGCCGTGCTGTTCGATCTGCGGCGTGACCGGGGCGCGGTATATCCGCCGGGCCAGAGCGTTGACGCGGGCAATCAGCACCGGCGGCTGCAACGGCTTGACGATATAGTCGTCGGCGCCGGCGTTGAGACCCTCGACCAGATCCGCCTCTATCGAGCGGCTGGTCAACAGCAGGACGGGCGGCGCTGTGGGCAGCATCTCGTCGATCCGTCGCAGGGTCTCGATGCCGCTGAGGTCGGGCATGTTCCAGTCGATGATCAACAGGTCGAAGGTCTGGCGACGAAGCTCGGCCAGCAGGCGTTCGGGATGGGTGAAACTGGCGCAGTCATAGCCCGCCGGTCCCAGCAAGCCGGCGACCAGCGCATTGTGGCTCTCGTCGTCGTCGAGAAGGGCGACTTTCATGCGCTCACTTGTGAAGTTTAAGGCGCGCGCCCCGCATGGGACGGGGCGCGCGGCGGGCGTCCGTCTGTCCGGTGGGGGTGGATCCAGATGACCGTCCGCTCATGGGGCATACCCTGTTCGCCCCTGCGTCGCGCTAGGCCAGGCCGGGATTTTACAATGGTTTACAGTCCGGTCGAGCCGCTTTGGCGCGCCGGGTCATCGGAGGCGAGCTCTGGGAAGTGCGCTTGTCAGGGTTGTGGCGGTCCCGGTCCCTCAGGGCCAGACCGCAAAGGTCGGGCCGACTTGGCGTCGACGATCAGCCGCGAGGCGCTCTGTAGTCGCGCGGGCCGAAGTCTTCGGGCGGGTTGCCGCGGCGCAGTAGAGACCTTGCCCGTCTCGACCGGGTTGTCAGGCTCGTCTGCGAGAAGGCCGGTTTGACCCGGCCTTCTTTGGACTCACAATTCGGCGGAGGCTAGTTACGCGCCTTGCGGGCAGCGTACTTGCTGTCGCGCTTGGCCTTGGCTTCGGCGGCCGAGAGGGCCTTGCGTTCCTTGGTCGCGCCGCGCTTTTGGCTGAGCAGTTCGGCGGCGCTGTCGGCGATAGCCTGTTCAGCGGCGGCGACCTTGTCGGCCACGATCTGGCGGGCGGCGGCGCGTTCTTCGGCGCGGTCGGCGCGAACCTGCTGCAGCTCAGCGGCCTTGACGGCCTCGCGGCTCTCGAAGTTCGGATCGACGACGGCCGGCTTGGGCTTGAACTTTTCAAGCAGCGCCTTCTTGGCGTCGGCGGCGGTCTGGAGTCTGGTGGAGAAGTTGGTGCGGAGTGTTTCGTTCATAGGGCCTCGAAAATGAAGGGGGAAACCCCGCGTGTCATTCGAGGTCAGTAGTTCGCGAGCCAGGCTGGAGCGCGGGGCGGACGGTTTGCACCGGCCCGCTCCACGCTCCGAAGAGGCTTAGGCAGCTTGGAGCTGGCCGGCCGACATCTTGCCGCTGCGCTGGTCGCGCTCGAGTTCGTAGGACAGCTTTTGGCCTTCGTTCAGCGAACCCAGGGTCGAACGCTCGACCGCCGAGATGTGCACGAACACGTCCGCGCCGCCGTCGTCAGGTTGAATGAAGCCAAAGCCCTTGGTGGAGTTGAACCACTTCACGGTACCGGTCGTCATGATGGTCACCTTTCAGGTGAAAAGGGACGCGCGACTCAAGAGTAAGCCGCGTGATCAAATTTTCGGAGAGGATCGCGATGGGCTCGAAGCTCGATCCGGGGAACAAGCGTTGGAGAGCAATCGAACCAAATCGATATTCAATGGAGCTATCTTACTCGTAAAATTAGAAGGGCGCAACTCTCGAGGGGCGCGACGTGCTTCGAGCAACAAATCCGGTCGTTTTCAGATATCCCTGAGTGGAAATTCAGGAAAATGGCGCTGGAAATCACCTCGGTCTTCGCCGCCGTGCGTGAATTTTTGACCGCGTGTCACGAGATTTCAGAAAATCTGGGCGCGGTGAGTCGTGTGCCTGGGCTTTTTGGAATGCACGGGGCTCTTTCAGACCGGTCGCGCCCCGGATCAGGCCCGGGCCAGCTTGGCCAGGGCCTGGGCGCGCAGGGCCTTGGCCTGATCCGGGGCGACCTGCTCGAACAGCACGGCCAGATGCTGGTCCTTGGCGTGGTCGTTGTGCAGATCCCACGCCAGGGACAGCGGCAGGCGCAGGCGCGATCCGCCGTCCAGCCGCACCACCAGCACCCGCCAGCTGAACCCGTCTCCGGCGTCGCCCAGCGGGTCCTTGAACTCCAGCGGCGCCGGGTCGCGCAGCAGGAAGTCACGCGCGATGTGCGCGTCGAACCAGGCCTTGTCGGCCAGGGCGGTGACGTCGGCGGCCGGGGCGACCAGCTTGCCGGAGAGATTGCGGGCCATGTGCGGGGTTCCTCGCCAAGGCGGGCTCTCTAGCATCTTGAGCCGACCTTGCCATCCGCCGCGGCCGCCAAGGCCGGAAGCGACAGCCCCTAGGGCTTTGGCGTCACGCGCAGCAGCTTGCCGTCGTCCTCGTCGGTCAGCAGATAGACGGCGCCGTCGGGGCCGACCCGCACGTCGCGGATCCGCAGGCCCACCTCGGTGAACAGGCGCTCTTCGCCCACCACCCTGTCGCCGTCCAAGGTCATGCGAGTGACGTGCCCGCGCAGACCGCCGACCAGAAGGCTGCCCTTCCAGGCCGGGAACAGATCGGCCTCATAGAACGCCAGACCGGACGGGGCGATCACCGGATCCCAGTAATAGACCGGCTGCTCCATCCCGGCCTTGGCCGTGAGGCCCTCACCGACCGGCTGGCCCGAATATTCCTCGCCATAGGTGATGGTCGGCCAGCCATAGTCCTTGCCGGCTTCGGGATGGTTCAGCTCGTCGCCGCCCCTGGGTCCGTGCTCGACCGTCCACAGACGGCCGGTGCGCGGGTCGATCGCGGCGCCCTGCAGGTTGCGGTGGCCGATGGACCAGATCTCCGGCTTCGCGCCGGCCTGGCCGACAAAGGGATTGTCCGCCGGGATCGCGCCATCGGGAGCGATGCGGATCACCTTTCCGAGGGTTCCGTCCAGGCGCTGAGCCTGTTTGCGGCCTTCCAGGATCGAGCGCTCGCCGGTGGTGATGAACAGATTGCCGTCCTTGGCGAAGGCCAGGCGGCCGCCGAAGTGCAGCGCGGACCTGAGCTTGGGCGTCTGGCTCCAGATGACCTGAACGTTGTCGAGGCGAGGCGAGGGGCCCGTCACCAGCTTGCCGCGCGCCGCCGCCGTGCCGTTGCCGTCGTCTCCGGCCTGGGCATAGGTCCAGTAGATCAGGCTGTTGTGGGCGAAGTCGGGATCGACCGCGACGTCGAGCAGTCCGCCCTGGCCTTTGACGTCCACCGCCGGCAGGCCCGCGACGGGCGTCGACAATCGGCCATCGGCCCCCAGCAGACGCAGGCGTCCGGCCCGTTCGGTGATCAGCTTGGTTCCATCCGGCAGGAAGGCCAGGCCCCACGGATGGTCCAGGTCGATGGCGATGACCTCGACGCCATAGGCCACGCCCAGCGCCTGGCCGGGCGCGCGGGTCTGACCGGCGAAGGCGGGCTTCTGGTCCGCCGCGTTGGCGGTCAGGGTCTCGACCGGCGCGCCGGGCCCGTCTTGCCGGGCCAGGGCCTCGGGGGCGGGACCGCAGGCGCAGAGCGTCAGGGCGATGAGGGAGAGGAGGCGAGTGCGCATGGACCAAACCTTAGACCAGCGCTTGGTCTGGGCAATAACCTTCTGCGCCCGTGACCCCGCTCGCTAGGGGTGTCAGGTCGGCTGAAGTGTCACATAGCGATGCTAAGCGCTGGCCATGGCGATGAGGCAGCAAGACGGGATTGTCGCGAAGCGCGACCGGGGCGAGCCGCGCCGATGAGCGATGTCGCCAGCATCCGCGCGCAACGCCACGACCTCTATCTGTTCATCGTGCGGCGAACCCGCGATCCCGCCACGGCCGATGACCTGGTGCAGGAAACCTTCGCGCGCCTGCTGACCTATGAGCGGGCGCGGACCGTCGCCGACCGCGCGGCGCTGGGCTACAGCATCGCGCTCAATCTTGTCCGAGACCATTTTCGCAATCGCCAGCGTCGGCCGGTGGAAGCGCTGAACGACGACATTCCCTGCGAAGCCCCCGCGCCGGAGCAGATCCTGATGCATCGTCAGAAGGTCGAGGTGTTTGGCAAGGTGCTGGACGCCATGCCGCCGCTGCGGCGGGACGTGTTCATTCGCCGCCGTCTGCACGGCCAGACTTGTCGCCAGATCGCCGCCGATCTCGCCATGAACGAGGCGGCCGTCGAAAAGCACGTGGTGCGGGCGCTTGAACAACTCCATCGCGAGATCGCCAAGGCCGAGCGCCTTCAGTCGGGGCGGCGGGCATGAGGCGCGATCCCCCCAACGCCGACGCCGCGCTGTGGGCCGCGCGCCGCCTCGGTTCCGACCCCGCGTCCGACCCCGCGTTCGAGTCCTGGAAGGCGGCGGATCCGGACAACGCCACGGCCTTCGAGCAAGTCTGGAGCACGACGCAGGATCCGGCTTTGGTCGAGGCCTTGCGGCTCAGCGCCCAACGTCGGGCGGTGGTTCACCGGACTCCGCGCGTCGCCCTGATCGGCGGATTGGCGCTGGCCGCCTGCGCGGTGGCCGGTGTGTTCGCCTGGCCCGACCTGCAGGTGATGATGGTCGCGCCCCTGCGTCTGGAGACGGCGCCGGGTCAGCAGCGGCAGGTCGCCCTGGCCGACGGCACGCGGATCACGCTGGACGGCGCGACCCGCCTGGACGTCCGGCTGGGCGCTCATCGCCGCCGGGTGACCCTGACGCGCGGCGAGGCCTATTTCGACGTCGCCCAT
>JAHINZ010000010.1 GCA_018895795.1 Alphaproteobacteria bacterium | reverse complement strand
CTCCACGGGGATCTGGCGGGTGTAGTAACCGGCCGGATAGAAGCCCATCTGCAGCCACTGCAGGTTCAGCATGTCCGGCGTCATCACCTGGCGGCCGACCCTGGCCTCGACCGGCGACAGGAACTGGTAGCTCAGCTGCAGTTCGCTGACGCCCTCGGGGACGTCGACATGGAAGGCGAAGACCTCGACCGGATCGCGGGTCCAGGCCAGGGTTTTGCCGCCGGCGGTGATCACCAGGCCGGCCAGCTTGTCCAGGTCATTGCGCGGCGAGTGACCGCCCGGAACCCACTGCGGATAGTAGAGCGTGAACGGGCCGGGCTTGGCCACCGGAATGGTTTCGCGGATGTCGAAGATCTTGCGGGTCAGGTCGGTGGCGTCCACCGACAGGGCCAGCGCGCCCGGATACGGAATGTCCTGGGCGGCGGCGATCGCCGGGGCCGGGGTCGAGGGCTGCGGCAAGGTCTCGGCGAAGGCGGCCGTGCAGGCCAGGGTCAGAACCGAAGCGGAAAAGAACAACGTTTTCACGAAACACCCCAATGTAGCGCGCGGGCGTGCTCCCCGCGGTCAGAGGACGGATGTTTCAACCCATATCCGGGGCGTTGTCGACCCTTGGGGCGCCTCTGACCGACGCCATTCGCCGCGAACGCCCAAATCCCCCGCGCGCCTCGAACAGCCCCCCTTCGCGCCGAGATCGATTGTTAACTTTCTATTTGGGGACGTTAAGGCTGCCGACGGCCCCGCACGCCTTGCATCGGACGAGGAGAGGCCGCAAAAAGACGCTCATCGCCGGCTGCTCCAAGCGACGCCGATAGCGCCGGCCTGGGACCAACCGCCCCGGCCGGCGCGTACCCTGTCCCCGACATCCGCCTCAAGGCGCGGCCAGACCCGGGCGATCCCTTAAGGGGCGACCCTGAGTTGTCCGCGGCGGGCAACAGGTGGAACGTCGGTCTCGCCGGCGGCCCCGCCAGTTTCGCCGGCCAGCAGGTCGGCCAGGGCGCCCACTCCCCCCTAGCCTTGGTCGACCTCTCCCCCCTTCCCCCGCATCTGTTCGCCCGGCCTGCCAGGCCCGCGCGCGCGCAATCCAACGCCTGACATCATTCAGCAACGCGGCGATGCGAACGTCCTTGCAATTGCAATTCGTTCTCAAGTATGGACAAGGCCTGTTCCTATCGAAGGTGTTCCGCCCCTCGTGTCGACCGCCCCGCATCGCCGCTCCTTCTGGCTCAAGCAGTTGCACCAGTGGCACTGGATCAGCGCGGCCCTCAGCCTGATCGGCATGCTGCTGTTCGCGATTACCGGGATCACCCTCAACCACGCCGGCCAGATCGAGGCCAAGCCGGTGGTCGTCAGCCGCAAGGCCACCCTGCCGGCCCCGCTGCTGGCCGATCTGGCCAAGGGCCCGGCCGAGGGCAAGCGCCCCCTGCCCGTGACGCTGGAGCCCTGGCTGGACAAGACCGTCGGAGCCGATGTGGCGGGCCGCCAGGGCGAATGGACGCCGCAAGAGGTCTATGTCGCCCTGACCCGCCCCGGCGGCGACGCCTGGCTGTCGATCGACCGCCAGACCGGCGCCGTCGAGCATGAAAAGACCACCCGCGGCGCGGTGTCCCTGCTCAACGATCTGCACAAGGGCCGCAACACCGGGCCGGCCTGGGCCTGGTTCATCGACGCCTTCGCCGCCGCCTGCGTGATCTTCACCCTGACCGGCCTGGTCCTGCTGTGGTTCCACGCCCGCACGCGGCCGCTGACCTGGCCGTTGGTCGCCGCCGGCCTGGCCGCGCCCGTCATCCTGATCCTGCTGTTTGTCCACCTTTGAGGTGAAATCCGTGAAGCGTACGACCACCCTCCTGACCTTCGCCGGCGCCGCCGTGGCGGCCCCGGCCATGGCCGCCGACCTCAACGTCACCGTCGAGATCCCGCGCCTGTCGGTGGCCGAATATCACAAGCCCTACGTCGCGATCTGGATCGAGAATCCCGACGCTTCGGCGGCGGGCTCCCTGGCTATCTGGTACGACGCGGGCTCCCGCGAGGACAAAGGTGTCAAGTGGCTCAAGGACCTGCGCCAGTGGTGGCGCAAGGCCGGCCGCGACATGACCTTCCCCGCCGACGGGATCAGCGGCGCGACCCGCGCGCCCGGCCCGCAAAAGCTGGTGTTCAGGGGCGCCAAGGGCGCGCTGAAAGATCTCAAGCCGGGCCAGTACACCCTCGTGGTCGAGGCCGCGCGCGAAGTCGGCGGTCACGAGTCGGTCCGCGCGCCGTTCACCTGGGGAGCCGGAGGCGGGGGCAAGTCCGTCACCGTCAAGGGCCAGGCCGAGCTCGGCGCCGTCACCGTGTCCGTCAAATAGTCAGAGAGCCGAACGCCATGACCCTTCGCAAACACCTGCTCGCCGTCGGCGCCGCCGCCCTGACCCTCACCTTGACCCTGGCCCTGCCGCTGGCCGCCAACGCCCACCGCGGCTGGCTGGTCCCGTCGGCCACCGTGCTGGCCGGCGATGTCTGGGTGACGTTCGACGCCGCCATCTCCAACGAGCTGTTCTATCCCGATCACAACGCCATGCGGCTGGACGGCGTCTTGGCCCATGCGCCGGACGGCTCGGCGCCGGCGCTGCAGAACGCCTCGACCGGCAAGTATCGCTCGACCTTCGATATCGCCCTGACCCAGCCCGGCACCTGGAAGATCGGCTCGGCCAGCCAGAGCCTGATGGCCAGTTGGACCGAAGGCGGTCAGGTCAAGCGCTTCCGCGGCTCGCCCGAGGATTTCGCCGCCCAGGTTCCCGCCAAGGCCGCCGACCTGAAGACCATTCGGAGCTTCAACCGCAACGAAACCTTCGTGACGCGCGACAAGCCGAGCACGGAGGTCTTCAAGCCGACCGGCAAGGGTCTGGAACTGGTGCCGATCACCCACCCCAACGACCTGGTGGCCGGCGAGGCCGCCCGCTTCAAGTTCCTGCTCGACGGCAAGCCGGCCGCCGACCTGGAGGTGACCCTCGCCGAGGGCGGCTCGCGCTATAGCCCGCGCGCCGATCTCAAGGTGAAGACCGACGCCGCCGGCGTCGCCACGTTCACCCTGCCGGAAGCGGGCATGTACTGGATGAACGCCAGCGTCCGCACCGGTGAAACCGGCCGTCGCGCCGGCGGCGAAGGCGGCCCTCCCGGCGGCCCCGGCGGCCCCGCCACCGCTCTGGCCGGCGACGGCTACACCGCCAGCTACACCGCCACGCTCGAAGCCCAGCGACCTTAGTATCATCCTCCCCCGCGACGCGGGGGAGGTGGCGCGGCGCGAAGACGCGCCGTGACGGAGGGGCGTTCTGCCCCGACCGCCGACGCCCCCTCCACCGCTTCGCGGTCCCCCTCCCCCGTTGCACGGGGGAGGATGTGATTGCGATTAGCACCATGACCCGCGTCCTCGTTCCTCACCTCACCGCCGCCCCCGCCCGCCCGTTGGGCGGCGTGGCCCACGCCCTGGCCGGCGAGACCATGGGAACCACCTGGTCGGTCAAGCTGACCGCCCAGCCCGCCGCCGACCGGTCCGGCTTGACCGCCCTGGTCCAGCGGGCCCTCGACAGGGTGGTGGCCGAGATGAGCCCCTGGGCGCCGCTGTCGAGCCTGTCGCGCTATAACCGCTCGGCGCCCGCCAGCTGGACCCGCTTGCCGCCGGGCCTGACCACGGTGCTGCGGCGCGCCCTGGAGATCGCCCAGGCGACGGACGGCGCCTTCGACCCAACGCTTGGCGCCCTGACCGACCTGTGGGGCTTTGGCCCCCGCCCGTTCACCGGCCAGCCGCCGTCGCCCGACAGTGTCGAGGCCGCCCGCCGGCTCGGCGGCTGGAAACGCCTGACCCTGGACGGCGACGTGCTGTTCCAGCCCGGCGGCCTGAAGCTGGACCTGAACGGCATCGCCAAGGGCTACGGGGTCGATCAGGCCGCGGCCGCCTTGGAGCGGGCCGGCGTGAAGGCCTATCTGGTCGAGGTCGGCGGCGAACTGCGCGGCGCCGGCGCCCGCCCTGACGGTCAACCCTGGTGGGTCGAGCTGGAGCGGCCGCCGCAGATGGCCGCCAATGACACGCCCCGCACGCTGGTCGCCCTGCACGGCCTGGCGGTGGCGACCTCGGGCGACTATCGCCGCTTCTTCGACCATGACGGCCGCCGCTACGCCCACACCCTGGATCCGACCACCGGCGCGCCCAACGACCGGGGTGTGGTCAGCGTCACGGTGCTGGCCCAGAGCGGCATGGACGCCGACGCCTGGGCCACGGCCCTGACGGTGATGGGCCCAGACGCCGCCCTGGCCTTCGCCACGACCCACGACCTGCCGGCCCTGATCGTCAGCCGCGCCGCCGGGGGCGTCGAAGAGCGCCTGTCCCCCGCCTTGACGGCGATGCTGGACGGATGATCGAGGCCCTGGATCCGCAGGCTCGGCGCTATGCCGCCGCCGGCGTCGTGGCCCTGGCCTGGCTGGCCTTCAGCGGCCTGATCGCCGCACGCCAGGCCCTGCGCCGGCGCGCCGAGCGCCGCGCGGCCGCGACCTTGGCCCAGGGATCGGGCGCGCCCGTGCTGGTCGCCTTCGCCAGCCAGACCGGTTTCGCCGAACAGCTGGCCCGCGCCACCGCCCAGGCCCTGACCACCGCCGGCGCGCCGGTGATCCTGCGCCCGCTTTCCACCGTGACCGCCGCCGATCTGGCCGGCGCCGACCAGGCCCTGTTCGTGGTCAGCACCACCGGCGAGGGCGACGCCCCCGACAGCGCCCGGGCCTTCCTTCGCGACGTGATGGGCGCCGCCTCCGACCTGTCGGCGCTGCGCCACGGCGTGCTGGCCCTGGGCGACCGCGACTACGCCCGGTTCGCCGCCTTCGGCCGGACGCTGAACGCCTGGCTGGCCGCGCAAGGCGCCACGCCGCTGTTCGACCGGATCGAGGTCGATGACGGCGATCCGGACGCCCTGGCCCTCTGGCGATCGCGCCTGGCGGACCTGACCGGCGCGGCCCAGGCCGCCGACTGGAACCGCCCGACCTGTGGTCCCTGGACACTGACGGGTCGCAGGCTGCTCAATCCCGGCGGCGCCGGCGGCGAGGCCTGGCATGTGCGACTGGAGCCGGCGGACGGCGTTCTGGACTGGGTGGCCGGCGACCTCTTCGAGGTCGTTCCCGACGGCGCCGCGGCGGCCCGAGACTATTCCATCGCCTCCGTGCCTAGCGACGGCGGGGTCGAGCTGATCGTGCGGCTGCGGCATGGGCCCGATGGCAAGCCCGGTCTGGGCTCGGGCGCGCTGTGCCGGCAGGCCGCGATCGGCGACACCGTGAGCGCCCGGGTGCGGACCAACCGCGCGTTCCACGCCCCGGACACCGACGCCCCAATGATCCTGATCGGGGCCGGCACCGGACTGGCGGGTCTGCGGGCCCACCTGAAGGCCCGCGCCGCCCAGGGCCGGTCTCGCAACTGGCTGCTGTTTGGCGAACGCACCGCCGCCCCCGACGATTTCCATCGCGATGAGATCGAGGGCTGGACGGCCTCGGGCGTGATCGCGCGCCTGGACCTGGTCTTTTCCCGCGATCAGTCCGAGCGGCTATATGTGCAGCACCGCTTGCGGGCGGCGGCCGAGGCCGTGCGCGCCTGGGTGGCCGACGGGGCCACGATCCTGGTCTGCGGCTCGCGAGAGGGCATGTCGCAGGCGGTGGATGCGGCGCTGGTCGACATCCTCGGCGCCGACGGGCTGGCGGCCCTGACCGACGCCGGACGCTATCGGCGAGATGTGTATTAAGAGCGCTTCCTGTCGGCGGAAGGGAGAAGCCTCTCCCGCTCCTGCGGCGTATTGGCGCCGCGCAGCCGCGCCTCGGCTTCGACCGGAACCACCAGGGCCAGAAGCCCGGCCCGCTCGACCAGCCGCCGCAGCGGCCAGCCGAGATGGGCGTCGGCCGGCAGGGCCGACAGGTTCAGCACCATCGGCAGCGGCAAACCCGCGAACGCCGCGCCCGGCGCGGGGGCGGCGAGCAAGGGCGCCAGGTCCGCGGCGGTGAGGGTCGGCGCGTCGACCGCCAGGATCAGGGCCCGCGTCAGGCCCGCCTCGCGCAAGGCCGCCGCCCCGGCCAGCACGCCGCCCACCGGTCCGGAGCCCGGCTCGGGGTCAGGCACAAAGGGCAGGCCCAGATCGGCGCCGACCGTCAGCACCTGACGCGCCCCGACCGCGCGCGCCAGATCGGCCACGAGGTCCACGGCCCGCGCCCCGCCCCAGTCGAGGCCGGCCTTGTCGCGGCCCATGCGCCTTGAGCCGCCGCCGGTGAGAATGAGAGCGCCAAACGGGATCATGACGTCCGGCTTAGACCATACTCAGGTCTTCGGTCGAGACCAACGCGCTAGCCTCGTCACAGCCCGCGATACGGGATGAACAGCGACGCCATTATAGATTGATCATCTACGTAATTTCACCTCAAGGTCGCATTGAGTTCCATGCGATCCGCGAGCACGCTCATGGCTATCCGCGAGCATCCCCCTTGGGCACGCTGCTGCTTTGAGACTTCGGGTCCGGCTTCAAGCCGCCCGAAATGGTCAAACGCCGGCTGGTCGTCGTCATCAGCCCAAGGATCAAGGCCCGCCCCGGACTCTGTACGGTCGTCGCGCTGAGCACCACGCCCCCCAAACCTGTCATGGCCTACCACGCTCAGCTCAACATCCGCCCCCGCTTGCCTGATCGGCTGGAAAGCGACGGCGTCTGGATCAAGGGCGACATGGTGGCCGCGGTCGGACTGCAGCGCCTAGATTTCGTGATCACCGGCAGGACCGAAGGCGGCGCCCTGCTCTACCACCATGACCCGCTGAGCGCCGCTCAAATTCAGATCGTGCGCGCCTATGTCCTCCATGCCCTCGGCCTCGCCCCCTTGACAAAACACCTCTAAAATCGCAAATTCAAAGCGTTAGCGGCTCTCGCCTCGGCGATCCGCGTCTAAGACCCCTTCGGGGGCCGTCGTGGACAAGGGCCATCGCAAGCCGCGCCCACGACGCAGATCAGCCCCGCTTCGGCGGGGTTTTTCGTTTCAGCGACCCCATCTTTCAACCGCGCCCCGAAACGGTCTAGTCTCCGCGCCCAAACGGGATGGGACCACCATGAGCTTGCCGCCGGAACGCCAGAGGCGCCGCACCACCCAGAGCGCGACGATCCGCGATGTCGCAGCGCGCGCCGGGGTTTCGCCGATGACCGTCTCGCGGGTGATCAATCGCGAGACCACGGTCAAGGAAGAGACCCGGGCCCTGGTCGAACAGGCGATCACCGACCTCAACTACGCCCCCAATCCGGCCGCCCGCAGCCTGGCCGGCTCGGCCCCGTTCCGCATCGGCCTGCTGTATGACAACCCCTCGACCGGCTATCTGTCGGAATTCCTGGTCGGGGCCCTGGACGAGAGCAGCCGCACCGGCGCCCAGGTGGTGATCGAGAAATGCGCCGAGCCGGAGCTGGCCGGCGCCACCCTGACCCGTCTGCTGCGCACCGGGGTCGACGGCCTGATCCTGCCGCCGCCGCTGTGCGAGTCGCCGCAGGTGCTGGCCGAGGTGAAGGCCTCCGGCGCCGCCGCCGTCGGCGTGGCCACCGGCACCGTCAGCACCGACATGGCCACCATTCGCATCGACAACGAGGCGGCCGCCTTCGAGCTGACCCAGCATCTGCTGAGCCTGGGTCACAGGCGGTTCGGCTTCATCAAGGGTCATCCCAACCAGACGGTCAGCCAGCAGCGGCTGGACGGCTTCATGACCGCCCTGAAGGCCGCCGGCGTGCCGATGGAGGACGTTCGCGTCGAGCAGGGCTATTTCACCTACCGCTCGGGCCTGGACGCCGCCGAGAAGCTGCTGGCTGGCGATACACGCCCCACGGCCATCTTCGCCTGCAACGACGACATGGCCGCCGCCGCCGCCGGCCTGGCCCATCGCCTGGGCCTGGACGTGCCGGGCGACGTCTCGATCGTCGGCTTCGACGACACCTCGATCGCCGCCAATATCTGGCCGGCCCTGACCACGGTGCACCAGCCGATCGCCGCCATGGCCCGCGCGGCCGTCGACCTGGTGCTGGAAGAGATCCGCCGCAAGCGCGACGGAACCGGCGAGCCCCGGCAGCTGATGCATCCTCACACCCTGATCGTACGGGACTCGAGTGGGCCGGCGCCGAAGTAAAATCCCTCTCCCAGAGGGAAAGGGAGCGGCCCGCCGCGCAGCGGTGGGAGAGTGAGGGGCTGAGGCGTCGAACGCCCTGCCCCGAGCGACAAACGGATAGATCCAAACCCCTCACCTTCCCACGCCCTTTGGGCGCGGGCCCCTCCCTCTCCCTCTGGGACAGGGTCTCAGCAGGGCTTGCGCGTCCCCACATGTTAGCGCTAACAAGTGCGCGGACATCAACGGGCGCGGCGACGAGCCAGACGCTCGAGACGGGGAGACGACGCCGTGGGCGTGACGCAATTCCTTCCGGAAGACTGGCAAGACGCGACGCTGCTCGGCCGAATCGACTTCGGAGACGGCCCGACGCCCGTGCTAGTGCGCGGCGGCCGGGTCGAGGACATGTCCAGAATCGCCCCCACCGTCGCGGACCTGATGAACGCCTACGCCCCCGGCGTGGAGCTGCCGCGCGGCCAGGACCGGGGTCCGCTGGAGGTCCTGGACCTGCGGCCGGTGTGGGCCGACACCCACGGCGAGGCCTCGGCCAAGCTGCTGGCCCCCGTCGACCTGCAATGCCTGAAGGCGGCCGGCGTCACCTTCGCCGTCTCGACCCTGGAACGGGTGATCGAGGAACGGGCGCGCGGCGACGCCGCCGAGGCTCTGAAGATCCGCGAACAACTGGCCGACAGCATGGGCGGGGATCTGCGCAGCGTCGATCCGGGTTCGGCCGGCGCCGAGCGCCTGAAGCAGACCCTGATCCAGGACGGCCTGTGGTCGCAATATCTGGAAGTGGCCATCGGCCCCGACGCCGAGATCTTCACCAAGGGCCCGACCCTGTCGTCGATGGGCTGGGGCGATCATGTCGGCGTCCGCTCCGACAGCCACTGGAACAACCCCGAGCCGGAGGTCGTGCTGCTGTGCGACGGGTCGGGCCAGATCCGTGGCGCGGCGCTGGGCAATGACGTCAACCTGCGCGACTTCGAAGGCCGCTCGGCCCTGCTGCTCAGCAAGGCCAAGGACAACAACGCCTCGTGCGCGATCGGGCCGTTCGTGCGGCTGTTCGACGACGGCTTCAGCCTCGACGACGTCCGCTCGGCCGAGGTCGAGCTGAAGATCACCGGACGCGACAACTTCGTGCTCGATGGCCACAGCAATATGAGCCTGATCAGCCGTGACCCCGCGGTCCTGGCGGGACAGGCGTTCGGCAAGCAGCACCAGTATCCGGACGGCTTTGCTTTGTTCCTGGGTACGATGTTCGCGCCGATCCAGGACCGCGATGCGCCCGGCCAGGGCTTCACCCACAAGGTCGGCGACCGCGTGCGGGTGTCCACCCCCAAGCTGGGCGTCCTCGAGAACGAAGTCACCACCTGCGACCAGGCCAAGCCCTGGACGTTCGGAATTTCCGCCCTAATCCGCAATCTGGCCGGCCGCGGCCTGCTCTAATTTTTAACCCTCTGTTTTTGTTGTGTTTTCTTTGCGAGAAGCCGGTTTCGACTTCGCTCGAAAATGCTTTGGAAGGACTTCGGCCCATGACCGACACCCTGCGCCACTATATCGGCGGCGAACGCGTCGCCTGCGACACCCCGACCCAGAGCCTCAATCCTTCCGACACCCGTGACGTCGTCGCCCAGGTGGCGGACGGCGGCGCGGCCGAGGTCGACGCCGCCGTCGCCGCCGCCCGCAAGGCCTTCCCGGCCTGGTCGGAAAGCTCGCCGGAAGTGCGCTCGGACCTGTTGGACAAGGTGGGCTCGATGATCATCGCCCGCAGCGCCGACATCGGTAAGCTGTTGGCGCGCGAAGAGGGCAAGACCGTCCCCGAGGGGATCGGCGAGACCGTCCGCGCCGGCCGCATCTTCAAGTACTTCGCCGGCGAGGCCCTGCGCCGCCACGGCCAGAACCTGGAAAGCACCCGTCCGGGCGTCGAGATCCAGACCTATCGCCAGGCCGTCGGCGTCTATGCCCTGGTCACGCCGTGGAACTTCCCGATCGCCATTCCGGCCTGGAAATCCGCCCCGGCCCTGGCCTTCGGCAACACGGTGGTGATCAAGCCGGCCGGCCCGACGCCCGCCACGGCCTCGGTCCTGGCCGACATCATGCAGGAATGCGGGGCGCCGGCCGGCGTGTTCAACATGCTGTTTGGTCGCGGCGCGATGGGTGACGCTTTGGTCAAGCACAAGGACGTCGACGGCGTCTCGTTCACCGGCTCGCAGGGCGTGGGGGCCCAGGTCGCCGCCGCCGCCGTGGCCCGCCAGGCGCGGGTGCAGCTGGAGATGGGCGGCAAGAATCCGCTGATCGTGCTGGACGACGCCGATCTGGAACGCGCCGTGGCCATCGCCCTGGACGGCTCCTATTTCGCCACCGGCCAGCGCTGCACCGCCAGCTCGCGCCTGATCATCACCGACGGCATCCACGACCGGTTCGTGGCCCTGCTGGCCGAGAAGGTCGCCGCCCTGCGGGTGGGCGACGCGCTTGACCCCAACACCCAGATCGGCCCGGCGGTCAGCCAGGACCAGATGGAAACCAGCTACCGGTACATCGACATCGCCAAGGGCGAAGGCGGCCGGATCGTCACCGGCGGCCAGCGCCTGCAGCTGGAAAACCCGGGCTGGTATGTGCAACCCACCCTGATCGCCGACACCGACCGCGACATGCGGATCAACAACGAGGAAGTCTTCGGCCCCGTCGCCTCGACCATCCGGGTCAAGGACTATGAGGAGGCCCTGGAGGTCGCCAACGGCGTCGAGTTCGGCCTGTCGGCCGGCATCGCCACGACCTCGCTCAAATACGCGCGCCACTTCCAGCGTCACGCGAAGGCCGGCATGACCATGGTCAACCTGGCCACGGCCGGCGTCGACTATCACGTGCCGTTCGGCGGGTCGAAGAGCTCCAGCTACGGGGCCCGCGAACAGGGCTTCGCCGCGGTCGAGTTCTTCACCCAGACCAAAACCTCGTATTCGTGGTCGTAAGCGGCATGTCCTCAGCCATCTATCCCAGCCTCAAGGGCAAGCGCGTCGTCATCACCGGCGGCGGCAGCGGCATCGGCGCGGGCATCGTCACCGGCTTCGCGCGCCAGGGCGCCGAGGTGATCTTCCTCGACGTCGCCGACGCGGAGTCCAAGGCCCTGGTCGAACAGCTGGCGGGCTCGCCGATCGCGCCGGTCTACAAACGCTGCGACCTGACCGACCTGGCGGCCCTGACGGCGACCTTCGCGCAGATCGGTCCGATCGACGTGTTGGTCAACAACGCCGGCAATGACGACCGCCACAAGCTGGCCGACATCACGCCGGACTATTGGAACGACCGCATGGCGGTGAACCTGCGCCACATGCTGTTCGCCACCCAGGCGGTGGCGCCGGGCATGAAGGCGCGCGGCGGCGGGGCGATCATCAATTTCGGCTCGATCAGCTGGCACCTGGGCCTGCCCGATCTGGTGCTCTACGAAACGGCCAAGGCCGGCATCGAAGGCATGACCCGGGCCCTGGCCCGCGAGCTGGGTCCCGACGACATCCGCGTCACCTGCGTGGCGCCGGGCAACGTCAAGACCAAGCGCCAGGAGAAGTGGTACACGCCGGAGGGCGAGGCCGAGATCGTCAAGGCCCAGTGCCTGAAGGGCCGGATCGTGCCCGAGCACGTCGCCTCGCTGGTGATGTTCCTGGCCTCGGACGACGCCGCCCTGTGCACCGGTCACGAGTACTGGATCGACGCCGGCTGGCGATAGGGATTGCTCCCTTCGCCCCGAATGGGTGAAGGGTTGGGGATGGGGGTGATGCGGGGTTTAGCCGGCATTGCCCCAGTCACCCTTCCCCCACCCTGGGGAAGAGCCAAGGAGATAATGACATGTCGACCACGGAAACCTGCGTCTGGGACCTGAAAGCCACGCTCGGAGAAGGGCCGATCTGGCATCGCGACACCCTGTGGTTTGTCGACATCAAGGGCCCGCGCATCCACAGTTTCCACCCCGCCAGCGGCGAGCGGCTCAGCTTCGACGCCCCCGAACCGGTTGGCTTCCTGGCGCCCATCGCCGGCGGCGGCGGCTTCATCGCGGGCTTGAAGAGCGGCCTGCATCGTTTTCACCCGGCGTCCGGCTTCCAGAAGATGCTGGAGATCGAGCCCGTCGAACTGGACAATCGCGCCAATGACGCCACGGTCGACCCGGCCGGGCGCCTGTGGTTTGGCACGATGCACGACGGCGAGGAAAAGCCGACCGGCGCCCTCTATCGGATGACCGCCGACGGCGTCGCCAAGATGGACAAGGGCGTCTGCATCACCAACGGTCCCTGCGTGTCGCCCGACGGCGAAACCTTCTACCACACCGACACCCTCGAAAAGACCATCTACGCCTATGATCTGTCGGCCGACGGCCTGCTGTCGAACAAGCGGATCTTCGTGAAGATCGGCATCGACGGCGCGTGGCCCGACGGCTCGGTGGTCGATGCCGAGGGCTATCTGTGGGTGGCGTTGTGGGGCGGCTTTGGCGCGGTGCGCTTCTCGCCAAGCGGCGAGGCCGTGGCCCGGATCGACCTGCCCGCGCCCAATGTCACCAAGCCGTGCTTTGGCGGTCCTGACTTGAAGACGCTGTATTTCACCACCGCCCGCAAGGGGCTGAGCGACGCCGAGCTGGCCGCGTATCCCCTGGCCGGCGGCCTGTTCGCTCTCCCCGTCGGCGTCGCCGGCCAGCCGCAGTACGAGGTGCGCCTTGACCGCCCCCAATAGACCCCCCCGCCGGTTCCGCTCGCGCGACTGGTTCGACAACCCCGACCATATCGACATGACCGCCCTCTATCTGGAGCGGTTCATGAACTATGGCGTCACGCCCGAGGAGCTGCGCGGCGGCAAGCCGATCATCGGCATCGCCCAGACCGGCAGCGACATCTCGCCGTGCAACCGCATCCATCTGGACCTGGTCACCCGGATCCGCGACGGCATCCGCGACGCCGGCGGCATTCCGATGGAGTTCCCGGTCCACCCGATCTTCGAGAACTGCCGCCGCCCCACCGCCGCCCTGGACCGCAACCTGGCCTATCTGGGCCTAGTCGAGATCCTGCACGGCTATCCGATCGACGCCGTGGTCCTGACCACCGGCTGCGACAAGACCACCCCGGCCGCGATCATGGCCGCCACCACCGTCAATATCCCGGCCATCGTGCTGTCGGGCGGACCGATGCTGGACGGCTGGCACGACGGCGAGCTGGTCGGGTCGGGCACGGTGATCTGGCGCTCGCGCCGCAAACTGGCGGCCGGCGAGATCGACGAGGAAGAATTCATCCAGCGCGCCTCGGACTCAGCCCCCTCGGCCGGTCACTGCAACACCATGGGCACCGCCTCGACGATGAACGCCGTGGCCGAGGCCCTGGGCCTGTCCCTGACCGGCTGCGCGGCCATCCCCGCCCCCTATCGCGAGCGCGGCCAGATGGCCTATCGCACCGGCCAGCGGATCGTCGACCTGGCTTATGAAGATGTGAAGCCGCTCGACATCCTGACCAAGCAAGCCTTCGAGAACGCCATCGCCCTGGTGGCGGCAGCCGGCGGCTCGACCAACGCCCAGCCGCACATCGTCGCCATGGCCCGCCATGCCGGCCTGGAGATCACCGCCGACGACTGGCGGGCGGCCTATGACATCCCGCTGATCCTCAACATGCAGCCGGCCGGCAAGTATCTGGGCGAGCGCTTCCACCGGGCCGGCGGCGCGCCGGCGGTGCTGTGGGAGCTGCTGAAGGCCGGTCGCCTGCACGGCGACGTGATGACCGTCACCGGCAAGACCATGGCCGAAAACCTGGAGGGGCGCGAGACCAAGGACCGCGAGGTGGTCTTCCCCTATGACCAGCCGATGAGCGAACGCGCCGGCTTCCTGGTGCTGAAGGGCAATCTGTTCGACTTCGCGATCATGAAGACCAGCGTGATCAGCCCGGAGTTCCGCGCCCGCTATCTCAGCCAGCCCGGCCGCGAGGGGATCTTCGAATCCCGAGCCGTGGTGTTCGACGGCTCGGACGACTATCACGCCCGGATCAACGACCCGGCCCTGAACATCGACGAGAACACCATGCTGGTGATCCGCGGCGCGGGTCCGATCGGCTGGCCCGGCTCGGCCGAGGTGGTCAACATGCAGCCGCCGGACGCCCTGCTGAAGCGCGGGATCATCAGCCTGCCCACCCTGGGCGACGGCCGCCAGTCGGGCACCGCCGACAGTCCCTCGATCCTCAACGCCGCGCCCGAGAGCGCGGTCGGCGGCGGCCTGTCCTGGCTGCGCACCGGCGACAGGATCCGCGTCGACCTCAACACCGGCCGCTGCGACGCCCTGGTCGATGAGGCGGTGATCGCCGAACGCCGCAAGGAAGGCCTGCCGCCCATCCCCGCCACCATGACCCCCTGGCAGGAAGTCTATCGCGCCAATACCGGCCAGTTGGACACCGGCGCGGTGCTGGAATTCGCGGTCAAGTACCAGGACCTGGCCGCCAAGCTACCCCGGCATAACCACTGAGGGTTCACTCATCGTCGTCATCCCCCGACGTGTTCGGGGGACCCAAGCCGAGACTGACGCTTTGTCAAAGGCCGCTTGGGTCCCCCGCATAAAGCAGGGGATGACGAGCGTTTTGACCTGAAAACGCCCTTCAAAAGGTCCGAACCGGAGGACGCCCGATGCTCACCCGTCGCCATCTGATGGCCGCCGCCGCCCTGCCCGCCTTTCCGGCCCTGGCCGCGCCCGGTCCGCGCCGCATCGCCCTGGACGCCCGGGCGGCGACCGCGCCGATGGACCGCTTCCATGACCTGTCGGTGGGGTCGGACTATCCGGGCACCCTGTTGCGCGACGACAGCCTGGCTCAGCTGAAGACCGCCGTCGGCGAACTGGGTTTCCGCTCCGTGCGCTTCCACGACATCTTCCACGACGCCCTGGGCACGGTGAAGCGGGTCGACGGCCAGATCGTCTATGACTGGACCAGGATCGACGAACTCTATGACCGCCTGCTGGCCATGGGGATCAAGCCGTTCATCGAGCTGGGCTTCACGCCCTCGGCGATGAAGACCTCAGAGCAGACGATCTTCTACTGGAAGGGCAACAGCTCCCATCCGGTGTTCGCCGACTGGGCCGCCCTGATCGACGCCTTCGCCCGCCACCTGCGGGGCCGCTATGGCGAGGCGCAGGTGCGCGGCTGGTTCTTCGAGGTGTGGAACGAGCCCAACCTCGACGGCTTCTGGGAGAAGGCCGACCAAAAGGTCTATTTCGACCTGTTCGCCCTGACCTCGAAGACCCTCAAGGCTGTCGACCCGGCCCTGAAGGTCGGCGGGCCCTCCACCGCCGGCGCGGCCTGGGTTCCCGAACTGCTGACCTATTGCCAGACCAACGGCGTGGCGATCGACTTCGTCACCACCCACACCTACGGCGTCGACGGCGGCTTCCTGGACGAGAACGGTCAGGGCGACACCAAGCTGTCGCCGTCGCCCGACGCGATCATCGGTGACGTGCGCCGGGTGCGCGAGCAGATCAGCGCCTCGGCCTTCCCGACCCTGCCGCTGTATTTCACCGAGTGGAGCACCAGCTACACCCCGCGCGACGCCGTGCACGACAGCTATGTCAGCGCGCCCTATATCCTGGCCAAGCTCAAGGGCGTGAAGGGTCTGGTCCAGGGCATGAGCTACTGGACGTTCAGCGACCTGTTCGAAGAGCCCGGTCCGCCCACGGCCCCGTTCCAAGGCGGCTTTGGCCTGATGAACCCGCAGGGGATCCGCAAGCCGGCCTGGTTCGCCTACAAATATCTCAACGCCCTGAAGGGCCGGGAAATCCCCAGCGCCGACGCCCAGGTTCTGGCCGCCGTCGAGGCCGGCCAGGTCGCGGCCCTGGTCTGGGACTTCTCGCAACCGGCGCAGACCGTCAGCAACCGGCCCTTCTACACCAAGGTCCAGCCGACCACCCCGACGAGGCCGGCCGCCCTGGCCCTGAGCGGTCTGGCGCCCGGCCGCTATCGCCTGCGGGCCTACCGCACCGGTTTCCGCGCCAATGACGCCTACACCGCCTATCTGGAAATGGGCGCGCCCAACAGCCTGACGCCCGCCCAGATCCAGGCGCTGAACGGCCTGACCACCGACACGCCCGAGATCGACCGCGCGGTGACGGTGGGCGCCCAGGGGACCTTCAGCCTCGACCTGCCGATGCGCCAGAATGATATCGTGCTGGTGACGCTGAAGCCCGCCTAGGGCCTACTCAGTTCGGCTTGCCGATCAGCGGCAGCACCTTGGTCCTCAGGATTTCCAGCTGCGCCGCCGCCATGGCCGGGTTGGGATCGTGGCCGGTGCGGGGCAGCAGCACGAAGGCCTTGTCGGGCGCCTGCAGCGTTTCGAACCAGGCGCGGGCGACCTCGGGGGTCGAGATCAGGTCCTGCTCGCCCAGGATGACATAGACCGGCAGCTTGAATTGCGGGCCCAGCGCGTAGAGGTCGGTGAGCGAATACATCCCCTCGCCGTGCAGGCCGACGAACTCGATATAGGAATAGTCCTCGCCCGCCTCATAGTCGGCCAGGGCCTTGGGGGTGGCGTAGGCGGGGGCGCGCTCCATCCACGCGGCGGGGGCGGGATCGGTGCGGGCGGCCTCGTACTTGCGGGTGATGCGGCGGATGATCCCGAAGGCGCGCGGGTTAGTCCAGGGCGGCGGACCCAGGGCCTCCAGCTTGGCGATGGCGTCCTGGTCGCCGCCGGCGCGGGCCAGGCCCAGCGTCCGGTCGTAGGAGGCCTTGAGATTGTCGGCGGACCGGGCCAGGTGCGAGGACCCGACATAGGCGTAGAACAGGTCGGGCCGCGCCTTGGCCATGTGGGTGTCGAGGATCGAACTCCACGACCCGCCCATCAGGATCAGCTTCCGCTTGCCCAGATGCTGGGTCAGGTAGGTCGCCACAGCGATGCCGTCGTCACGCAGGCGCTCGACGGTCAGGTGCTCGCCCTCGGCCGGCGGGCTCTGGCCATAGGTCATGCCCGCGCCGCGCTGGTCCCACTGGGCGATGACGAAGTCGTTCTCCCAGGCGTTGAAATAGGGGTTGGCGTAGGGTGTCATCGGATTGCCTGGGCCGCCGTGCGCCATCAGGATCACCGGCTTGGCGCGGTCGGCGCCGTGGATGGTGACCCACTGCTCGATCCCGCCGATGCGGACGAAGCCTTCCTCGTCAATGCGCTGGGCGGCGACGGCGGGCGTCGCGGGAGCCCGCGCCAGGGCAAGGCCGGGCGCGACGGCCAGGGCCAGAGCCGCGATCAGACCGGAAAGCTTCCACATCATTCACACCACCACAACACGCGGTCGTCGCGCCGACGCCCCGCTTCGCCGCCACCCGTAGCGGTTAAACGGCCCAGACGGAATCGCCGTCTCAGACCAGCCGGTGCTGCAGCCACAGGATGGCCGGATACACCGACAGCCAGGTCCAGAAAAACCGGTTGAGGCCGAACAGACACGCATTGGCCAGGTGGAAGGCCGCGGCGATCACCAAGGCGAGGATCAGGGTCGGGCGCGAGATCATGGCCAGCGGAAAGACCAGCTCGAACAGCATCACCGCCCACGACATCCCCATCAGCAGACGCGGCCGGTCGGCCAGGCGGCGCAGGTCCTCGGCGACCGGATAGGCCGAGAACCGGAACACGTCGCGCAGCGCCCGGCCGGAGCGCCAGTCAGGATTGACGATCTTGACCCCGCCGGAGATCACATAGGACAGGATCAGCTGAGCGGCCAGATAGCCGAAGGCCAGCTCGCGCAGAGGCAGGCTGGGCGCCAGCCGCGACAGGGTCAGGCACCACAGGGCCAGCAGGCCCATGCGGTCGCTGCCGCCGTTATAGGGACCCTGGAAGCGCTGCAGGATCAGCAACGACAGCCCCGCCAGAGCGACCATCGGCCAGGGCGAACTCACCCCGAGGACGACCAGACCACACAGGCCGATCCGGGTCAGGAACAGGGCCTGCTCGTCACGGCCGCCGCGCAGATGCTCCAGGCTTTGCTGGATCAAGGCCAGGGCCAGCAGGATTTCGGTCAGGCGGGTGGCGGTCTCCAGGTTCATCGGGCGACGATGTCGGCCAGCCGGCGCGGCTGGGCGCGGAACAGTTCGGTCTCGACCAGGTCGTCGCCCTCGAGGCTCAGAAAAACCAGCCGAAAGCTCAGCCAGGGCTTGCTCGCCCCGGCGTCCGGCTGGCGGGCGAGATCGGCGGCCAGGCGGCGGAAGATCTCGTCCTCGCTGTGGGCGGTGGGGTTCTGGACCAGCCGCTCGGCGCAGCTGACCAGGAACAGGGTCTCGTTCCAGCGCGGATTCCACAGCAGCCGTCCCAGCATCGTCAGCGGCGACACCCGACGCGGCAACGGTCGAAAGATTTGCCAAGGGCCGGGCTTGCCGCCGGCCGACGCGCAGAGGGCGTATTCCAGGCGCGGCGAGGGCGCGATCACGTCGAAGAAGTTCCACGACGGAATCAGGGCGGGGGCCAGCAGGGCGAGAGGCTTGAACATCCACGCCACACTAGGTCGCCGAGGGGCGCGATGGGAAGCGGGGGGTGATCCAACCGGCGTCGGCTTGGCCCGCCGGCTAGAGACCGGACGTCATCACCGCCAGGAGGAAGAAGGTCCAGGCGGCCACGGCGGCCATGGGGCCGAGCGCAAGGCCCCCCCAGCCCCGCCGGCCCATCACCACGGCCCCCATGAACAGCCCTACCCCGATGAACAACGCGGCCACGCCGGTATAGATTTGCCGGCCGGGTCCGAGGACGAGGAGCGCGGCCAAGGCCACGAACGGCGCATAGCAGATCAAGGCCCCGCCGAGGCTGGCGACAACGGCGCTGGCCCGGCCGCCTTCGGGTTTTCCAACCACCCAATAGGTGGCCAGCATGACGGCCAGCCCCAGGGACTGGACCAGGGCCAGGGGAAGCATCGAAGCGCTGAGACCTTGGTTCACGCGTTGGCTCCGAGATGCAGGATCAATCAAATAGTGAGTTCTTCCACTACGCGCTCAAAGGTTGTTTCAACAAGCCGTCGCCGTTGAAAATCTGGCGAAGGTCGCGCCTGTCGCGCCTTACGATCAAATGCCTCGCCCCACTGGCGCCCCGGACGCCAAGCCTCCACATTGTCTGGGACCGGGCGCGCCAAGACGCCCGCCAGCGAGAGAACCCTGATGACCGACTCCCCCGCCTATGTCCCGCCCAAGGTCTGGACCTGGAACAAGGAGAGCGGCGGCCGGTTCGCCGCGATCAACCGGCCGATCGCCGGCCCCACCCATGACAAGCCCCTGCAGGTGGGCAAGCATCCGATGCAGCTGTATTCGCTGGGCACGCCCAACGGCGTCAAGGTGACGGTAATGCTGGAGGAGCTGCTGGCCCTGGGCCATGCGGGCGCCGAATATGACGCCTGGCTGATCAATATCGGAGCCGGCGACCAGTTCGGCAGCGGCTTTGTCTCGGCCAATCCCAATTCCAAGATCCCGGCCCTGATGGATCACAGCGGCCCCGAGCCGATCCGGATCTTCGAGTCCGGCGCCATCCTGATCCACCTGGCCGAAAAGTTCGGAGCGTTCCTGCCCACCGAGCCGGCGGCGCGGGCCGAGTGCCTGTCGTGGCTGTTCTGGCAGATGGGCAGCGCGCCGTTCCTGGGCGGCGGCTTTGGCCACTTCTACGCCTATGCGCCGTTCAAGATGGAATATCCGATCGACCGCTACGCCATGGAGGTGAAGCGCCAGCTGGACGTGCTGGATCGGCAGTTGGCCGAGCACCCCTTCATCGCCGGCGACGACTACACCATCGCCGACATGGCCATCTGGCCCTGGTACGGCGGCCTGGCCAAGGGCCTGCTGTACGAGGCCGGCGAGTTCCTGTCGGTGCAGGACTACAAGAACGTCCAGCGCTGGGCCGACGCCATCGCCGCCCGCCCCGCCGTCAAGCGCGGCCGGATGGTCAACCGCACGTTCGGCGAGCCCTCGAGCCAGTTGCTCGAACGCCATGACGCCGGCGACTTCGACACCAAGACCCAGGACAAGGTCCTGGCGGCGGGTTGACCCAGATCCGCTCTCCCCGGCGAAGGCCGGGAAGAGCGGCGTTTTTGCCTACCCCACCGTCGCCGCGCCGGTGTCGAAGTCGAAGCCCTGGGGCTTGGGCTTGGCGCCGCCGAAGCTGTAGGTCAGGCCGAAGAACACCGAGCGGATGCGCGGCATGCGCTCGGTGCGGTCGCGCAGGGTGGGCGTGTCGGTGATCACCGCGTCGCGGAAGGTGTCCAGGGCGTCCTGGACCGTGACCACGAACGACAGCTTGTCGCTGACCTTGCGGCGATAGCCCAGGTTCAGCATCTGCACCGGCTCACGATAGCCCTGGGGCGTCAGGCGCCGGCCCGAGGTGAAGCCGCTGATCTGCAGGAAATCGGCCGGGGTGACCTGCCAGTTGAGGCTGGCGCGCCCCGAGGCCGAGGTCCCCGACCGGGTGTTGGCGAAGCCCAGATTGGCCGCGTCGATCTCGTTCCAGAACAGGTTACCGCTGAGATTATAGGTCAGCTTGGGCGTCAGGCGGCCATTGGCCACCAGCTCCAGGCCGCCATTGCGGCTTTGACCGAGGTTTTCCTTGGTGGTCAGCAGCACGCCGCCGCCCAGGTCGCGCACCACGTCGGTGACGCCCTTGGCGCTCTGGCGATAATAGGCGGTGGCCAGGTAGTAGGCCTGACCCTGGCGGTACTGCCAGCCCAGCTCATACGAGTCGGTGACCTGCGGCTTCAGATCGGGATTGCCGGCCCGGTAGTTGAACGGGTCCTGATAGACCCGATAGGGATTGAGGTCCTGGGCCTGCGGGCGCTGGACGCGGCGGCTGTAGTTGGCCCGCAGCTGCTGGTCGCCGCTGAGCGCATAGCTGAAGAACAGCGTCGGATAGGCCCGCAGATAGTCGTTGGCGCCCTTCAGGCCCGAGGTGATCTGGTTGGTGTCGATCGTCACCTGCTCGACCCGCACGCCGGTCTGCACGGTCAGGTCGCCGAACGGCCGCTCATAGGTGGCATAGCCGGCATAGACCGACTGGTCATAGACGAAGCGATTGGTGCGGGCCGGGTCGATAACCAGGCCGCCCGGCGTGGCGCCGCGGGCGCCGCGATTGTCGTAGTCATTGTGCAAGCCGAGGTCGAAGTCGAAGCCGGTCTTCAGCTTGGCGCTGCCCGGCAGGGGCCGGGTATAGTCCAGCGACACGCTGGTCCGGGTCTGGTCGATGGCGAAGGACGAGGTCTCGTAGTAGTCGGCGGCGGCGGCGTTGTCGGTGAAGGCGCGCAGATCCCGCGCGGTCTTGGTCGCTCCGTATTCGAACGCGGCGACCAACTCGTGCTCCGAACCCTTGAACTGGCGGCGCCAAGTGGCCTTGGCCTCGGTATTGTCGCGGTCGATCTGGAAGTTGGACAGCCGGTCATAGGCGCGGATCACCTGGCCGGCGGTGTTCTCGCCCTGATAGGTTTCGTGGCTGTCCATATCCATGGCCATGCCGCGATAGGACAGCTCGGCGCTGACCCGCGTGCGGGCGTCCAGATCATAGTCGGCATTGGCGCGCAGCGTGGTCGAGTCGCCCGCCCCTTCTGACTGGCTGGCTTGGCGGCTGTCCTGGAACAGGCCGCTGGCCGTGTCGAAGGTGGAGCGGTCGCTGAACGAGCGGAACTTCTGCTCGTCGTGGCGATAGCCGGCGTCGCCGGCCAGGGTCAGCTTGCCCTTGATATAGGAACCGCTGACGCCGGTGTTGTAGCGGCCATCGCTGCTGGCGTTGGCCCGAACCGAGCCGCTGGCCCCGGCCTTGCGGGTCTTCTTGGTGATCAGATTGATAATCCCGGCCGAACCGTCGGGACGGAAGGCGGCCGACGGGTTGGTCATCACCTCGACCCGGTCGATCTGGTCGGCCGGCATGGCGTGCAGCGCGTCGGCCTTGCCGTCGCCGCTGAACAGGCCCGACGGCTTGCCGTCGATCAGGATGGTGACATTGGCGTCGCCGCGCAGGCTGACATTGCCCTGCACATCGACCTCGACCGAGGGGATGTTGCGCAGGGCGTCGCTGATCGAGCCGGTGCGGGCCGACAGGTCATTGGCGACGCTGTAGCTGCGGCGATCGATCGAAGTGCGCATGGCGTTGGCGTCGCTGGTCACCACCACGCCCTCGACCGCGGTCGGGGCGGCGGCGGCGGGCTTGGCGGGGGGCCGCGCCGCGGTCGGCGCCACCGGTGTCTGGGCGAGCGCCAGGCCGGCGGGCAGGATCACCGCGGCGGCGGCGAGCAGGACGGTTTTCAAACGCAAGACAGACCTCAGGATGCACGGCCAGCAACCCGTATCCGCGCGCGCGCCCGGCCGGTCCCGACCCCACGGCGTTAAGCCCGCCCGGCGACGCGGCGCAAATGTCTTTTCAGCAATGTTGCGGTTGGCGTCCGCCCTGCGTTTTTCCCGCAACGGTTTCAGAGCGGGCGCCGGCCTCTCGTCCCGTCGCGCGAAACAGACTAAGTCTCTAACCTAGGGGAAACACGACGTCCTTCGCTGGCTCGATCACCGCCGCTTGCGCGCTGATACCGGTAACACTAAGGTCGCCGTCAACCAGAGGTCCGGCAAGGGCCGCCTAGGGATTAAACGCGGCCCACGGGCCATGGGGAGGACACAAATGGCTTCAGTATCCAGCGCGGGGCCCAGCCCGGGCATGAGCGCCGACGGCGGTAAGGTCAACATGGCCTTCATCGCCGCGATCGTGGCCGTCGCCACCATCGGCGGCTTCATGTTCGGCTATGACAGCGGCGTCATCAACGGCACCCAGGAAGGCCTGGAAAGCGCCTTCAATCTCAGCAAGCTCGGCACCGGCCTCAATGTCGGCGCGATCCTGATCGGCTGCGCCGTCGGCGCCTTCGCCGCCGGCCGTCTGGCCGACGTCTGGGGCCGCCGCACCGTGATGATCATCGCCTCGCTGCTGTTCCTGGTCAGCGCCCTGGGCACCGGCGCCTCGCACACCTCGATCGTGTTCATCGCCTTCCGCCTGCTGGGCGGCCTGGGCGTGGGCGCGGCCAGCGTGCTGTGCCCGGTCTATATCTCGGAAGTCACCCCGGCCAATATCCGCGGCCGGCTGTCCTCCGTGCAGCAGATCATGATCATCACCGGCCTGACCGGCGCCTTCGTGGCCAACTACATCCTGGCCCACACCGCCGGCAGCTCGACCGCGACCTTCTGGCTGGGCCTGCCCGCCTGGCGCTGGATGTTCTGGATGCAGACCATCCCCGCCGCGATCTTCTTCTTCAGCCTGCTGTCGATCCCGGAAAGCCCGCGCTATCTGGTGGCCAAGGGCAAGGACGCCGCCGCTTCGGCGATCCTCTCGCGGCTGTTCGGCGAAGGCCAGGGCGACAAGAAGGTGGCCGAGATCCGCGCCTCCCTGGCCGCCGATCATCACAAGCCCAAGATGAGCGACCTGATCGATCCGCTGACCAAGAAGCTGCGCCCGATCGTCTGGACCGGCATCGGTCTGGCCGTGTTCCAGCAACTGGTCGGCATCAATATCGTCTTCTATTACGGCTCGGTGCTGTGGCAGTCGGTCGGCTTCTCCGAGGACGACTCGCTGAAGATCAACATCCTGTCCGGCTCGCTGTCGATCCTGGCCTGTCTGCTGGCCATCGCCCTGATCGACAAGATCGGCCGCAAGCCGCTGCTGCTGATCGGCTCGGCCGGCATGGCCGTCACCCTGGGCACCGTGGGCTTCTGTTTCTTCCAGGGCGCGATGGTCAATGGCGCGCTCAGCCTGCCGGGTAATTTCGGCCTGATCGCCCTGATCGCGGCCAATGCCTATGTGGTGTTCTTCAACCTCAGCTGGGGCCCGGTGATGTGGGTGATGCTGGGCGAGATGTTCCCCAACCAGATCCGCGGTTCGGGTCTGGCGGTCGCGGGCTTTGCCCAGTGGATGGCCAATTTCGCCATCTCGGTCAGCTTCCCGGCCATGGCCGCCGGCCTGGGCCTGCCGGCCACCTACGGCTTCTATGCGCTGAGCGCCCTGATCTCGTTCTTCTTCGTCCAGAAGATGGTTCGCGAGACGCGCGGCACCGAGCTGGAAGCGATGCAGGGGTGATCGACGGGTGATCCTCCCCCTAGCGGGGGAGGATTTAGAATTGACGCCCGGGGGCCATGCTCCCGGGCGTTTTCTGTTTCCAGCGACGCACGCGCCTGACAGCGTTATCCTCCCAAAAAACGGAATGACACCGGTGGACAAGACACGAAACATGTCGATAGGTGACCGGTAACACGGCCAGTGCGACGCAGTCCGCGCGGCCCGTAAAGTGGGAAGGAAGCCAGCATGACCGACCTCAGCCGCCGCGGAGCCCTGGGCTCGCTGCTGACCGGGGCGGCCATCGCCGCCGTTCCCGCCGCCCCGCAAGCCGCCCAGATGGGAACCCTGCCCGGCCCGCCCGCCGCCGGCGCCGCGACCTGGGCCAAGGGCGTCGAGGGCCAGCGCAAGGCTGATCTCGGAAACGGAACCTTCCTCAACCCCATCCTGGCCGGCGACCATCCCGACCCGTCGATCCTGAAGGACGGCGACGACTACTACATGACCCACTCGTCGTTCGACGCCTATCCGGGCCTGCTGATCTGGCATTCGAAGGATCTGGTGAACTGGGCGCCGGTCGTGGCCAGCCTGAAGACCAATGTCGGCTCGATCTGGGCCCCCGAACTGTGCAAGCACCTGGGCCGCTACTACATCTTCCTGCCGGCCAAGCATCCGGCCGGCAACACCAGCTATGTGATCTGGGCCGACCGGATCGAGGGCCCCTGGTCCGAGCCGGTCGACCTGAAACTGCCGCGCTATATCGACCCCGGCCATGTGGTCGACGAGCACGGCGTGCGCTGGCTGTTCCTGTCGGGCGGCGACCGCATCCAGTTGGCCCCCGACGGCCTTTCCACGGTGGGCCAACCGCAGCACGTCTATAATCCCTGGCGCTATCCGGAAGACTGGGACGTCGAGGGCTTCTCGCCCGAGGGCCCCAAGGTGATGAAGAAGGGCGACGACTATTATCTGGTCACCGCCGTGGGCGGCACGGCCGGCCCGCCGACCGGCCACATGGTCATTGTCGCGCGATCCAAGTCGCTGGCCGGACCGTGGGAGGACGATCCGCACAACCCGGTGGTGCGCACGACCGATAATTCCGAGAAGTGGTGGTCGCGCGGCCACGCCACCCTGGTCGAGGGCCCGGCCGGCGACTGGTGGACCGTCTATCACGGCTATGAAAACGGCTTCTACACCCTGGGCCGCCAGACCTTGCTGGCCCCGGTGACCTGGACCGAGGACGGCTGGTTCACCGTCGGCGGCGGCGATCTGTCAAAGCCGATCGCCAAACCGAAAGGCGGCAAGGCCGTCGCCCACGGCATGGCGCTGTCGGACGACTTCGGGGCCGACAAATATGGCGTGCAGTGGAACTTCTTCGACCCCAAGCCGGGCGAACACGACCGCATCCGCCGCGCGGGCGGCGTCCTGACCCTGAAGGGCGCCGGTGAGGCCCCCAGCAGCGGCGCGCCGCTGATCTTCGTCAATGGCGACCAGGCCTATGAAATCCAATGCGAGATCGAGGTCGACGCCGACACCCGCGCTGGCCTGATCCTGTTTTATGACCGCCAGCTCTATTGCGGCCTGGGGTTCGACGAGAAGAACTTCGTCACCCACCAATACGGCATAGAGCGTGGCCGGCCGGCCAATCCGCACGGCGCCAAGATGCTGATGCGACTGCGTAACGACCGCCACATCGTCAGTTTCCATACCAGCGGAGACGGCGGGGCGACCTGGAAACGCTTCGACCGGGGCATGGAGGTTTCAGGCTACCACCACAATGTGCGCGGCGGATTCCTGATGCTGAAGCCGGGGCTGTATGCGGCCGGCGCGGGCGCGGCGCGGTTCCGCGATTTCAAGTACCGGGCCTTGGCCTGAAAAAAAAGGGCGGGTCCGAGGACCCGCCCTTTCGTCGTCGAGGCTCGTGGACCTAGCGGAACAGGCTGAGCAGCGAAGACGAGGATTGGTTGGCGATCGACAGCGCCTGCACACCCAGCTGCTGCTTGGTTTGCAGCGACTGCAGCTTGGCGCTTTCCTTGGCCAGGTCGGCGTCCACCAGGTTGCCCACGCCGGCGTTGAGGCTGTCTTGCAGCTTGCCGATGAAGGTCAGGTGGGTGTCGAGCCCGGTCGAGCTGGTGCCCAGCGAGGCCAGCTTGTTGGTGGCCGTCTGCAGGGCCGTCGAGACCGTGGCGATCATGGTCTTGGCGGCGGCGGCGCTCGTAAAGGTCGAGGTCGTCGAAAGACCGATGCCGGCCAGGGTCAGGGTCTTGGCGGCGACGGTGAAGCCCGAACCGTCCGAGTTGGACAGGAAGGTCAAGGAGGCGGTGGTGCCGTCGGCGATGCTGACGCCATTGAACTTGGCGTTCGAGGCGGCCTTGGTCACCTGGTCGCGCAGGGAGTTAAAGTCAGACTGCAGGGCGTTGAAGCTGGCGGTGTTGAGCGAGGTGTCGGAAGCGGCCAGGGCCT
>JAHINZ010000143.1 GCA_018895795.1 Alphaproteobacteria bacterium | reverse complement strand
GCTTGATCAGAGCATGTCATTCATGAGGTTCGACGACCGAGACCGAACCGCTTTGCGGGGTCTGAAGTCGGTTATCGATTCCGAGATTTCCAACGCTCTGGGACGGTTCTACGGTCAGATTCGCGCTTTCCCGGAGACGCGCGACAAGTTCCGCGACGAGGCCCACATCGCCGCCGCCGAACGCGCCCAGGCCAACCATTGGCGCCGGATAGCGACGGCCGACTACGGGCCAGACTATATTCGCGACGTCGAACGTATCGGCCGCGCCCATGTGACCACCGGGATTGAGCCGCGCTGGTATATCGGCGGCTATGCCGTGGTCACCGAGGAGCTGGTTCGCGCGGTCGTTTCCAAGCGCGCCAGGGGTCTGTTCTCCAGCGACAAGGCCGACAGCGACCTGGCCGACGGCCTGGTGGCCTTGAACAAGGCCGTGTTCCTCGACATGGAACTGGCGATCACCAGCTATCTGAGCCTGTTGGAAGAGCAGCGCGCGGCGCTGGAAGACGAGCGTAACGCTGCCGAGTCGCGTCAGGCCCAGGCCGTGAAGGCGGTCGGCGAGGCCTTGGCGCGGTTGGCCGCCGGCGATCTGTCCGCCCGGGTGGACGCCGTGCTGGCGCCGGAATTCCAATCTCTGAAGGCTGACTTCGACAAGGCCGCCATCGCCCTGAGCGAGGCCATGCGCGGCGTCGAACACGCCACCTCCGGGATTCGCACGGGCGTCGATGATATCGCCCGAAACGCCGACGATCTGGCGCGCCGTACCGAACAGCAGGCCGCGACGCTGGAACAGACCGCCGCCGCCGTCGACGAATTGACCGCGACCGTCAACAAGACCGCTCAGAGCGCGCGCGAGGTCTCCGCCCGCGTGGGTGAAGCCAGCGCCGAGGCCGAGCGTTCCGGCGCGGTCGTCACGCGGGCCGCCGAGGCGATGACCAAGATCGAGGGGTCCTCCAATCAGGTCTCTCAAATCCTGGGCGTGATCGACGAGATCGCCTTCCAGACCAACCTTCTGGCCCTGAACGCCGGGGTTGAAGCGGCGCGGGCCGGTGATGCGGGACGCGGCTTCGCGGTTGTGGCGCAGGAAGTTCGGGCCCTGGCTCAGCGCTCGGCGGACGCGGCCAAGGAGATCAAGACCCTGATCGCCGAATCCAGCCGCCAGGTCGGAGAAGGCGTTGATCTGGTCGGTCAGACCGGCGCGGCCCTGCGCGGCATTGTCGAGAAGGTGGGGGGCATCGATGGCCTGATCAACGAGATCGCCGCCTCGGCCAATCAGCAGGCGACCGCTCTGGGGCAGGTCAATACGGCGGTCAATCAGCTCGACCAGGTCACCCAGCGCAATGCGGCGATGGTGCAGCAATCGAGCGAATCCACCCAGTCCCTGCGGGTGGAGGCGGCCGATCTCGCCAATCGCATCGGGGCGTTCCGCGTAGGGGCCCAGGTCCAAGTCGCGGCAGGGCCGGCCGAGACGCCAGTTGCCGAGGCGCGCGCCCGGGTCGCCGCCTTCGCTCGGCCGGGCCGCTGATCTAGGGGGCTGGCGGCAGGGCCGTCGACGCCCGGCGAATGAGCTCGAAGGCCAGCAGCTCGTCCACCACCTGCCCCCGCGACGCCGAACCCTTGATCACGCCGGAGATTAGCAGTCGCGTGGCCAGCGAGGCCATCTCCGCCACGGGCTGGCGCACCGTGGTCAGCTGCGGCCGACTGAAGCGCGCGCTGGGGCTGTCGTCGAAGCCCGCGACGGAGACGTCGCCGGGGACCATGACGCCGGCTTCGGCGGCCGCGGCCAGGCAGCCCAGCGCCATGTCATCGTTACTGGCGAAGATGGCCGTGGGACGTTCGGGCAGGGCCAGCAGAACCTTGGCCGCTTCCAGGCCCGACTGGAAGGTGAAGTCCCCTTGCCGGACCCAGTTGTCCGAAACGGGCAGGTTCAACCCTTCCATGGCGGCGAGATAACCCGCCCTTCGCGCCTGGCTGGCCCCGTAGCGCGGTTCGCCAACAATGAAGCCGATCCGGCGATGACCCAGGGCCGCCAGGTGTTCCGTCACTTCGCGCGCGGCGGCGAAATCGTCCATGTGCACGCGCGGGCCGATGCCGTCAGGGCGTTCGGGACCCAGGCGCACGAAGGGCGTATTGGCCTTGTCCAGGAGTTCCAGAACGATTTCGTTGTCGGAGCTGGGCGGGGTGAGGATCACCCCGTCGGGCTTGAGGGCGGCCAGCAGGGCGGCGACCTCCTGACGGACCCTGGGGGCGTCGTGGTCGATCAGTTCGATCAGCAGATGGTAGCCGGCGTCGCGGCATTGGAGCGTGGCGCCCAACTGGATGCGACTGAGATAGTCGGCGCCCCGCTCGCTGCGCCAGTGGTCGATGGTCAGGGCCGCGTCCACGAACACGGCGATGACGAAGGACCGTGATCCGGCCAGGCTGCGCGCGGAAAGGTTGGGGCTGTAGTCCAAGGCGTTGGCCGCATCGAGCACGCGTTCGCGCATCGCGGGCCGCACATTGGGCTCATTGTTCATGACCCGCGACACGGTCTTGATGGAGACGCCGGCCCGAGCGGCGACGTCATAGATCGTCACCGCGGCCATGGAACCGCCAAGCTATTTCGGTTGAGACTCAATCCCATGGCGCCAACCTAGAGCATTTCTTCACCCGCAAGCGACGTTTCAGCAGGAAAAAACTGACGTCCGAGTGACGGATCGTCCTGTCGCGCCCGGGTGACCTTGTGCAGACCCGCGGGGAGGGTCAGTCTGGCTGCGGACGCGGCGCAGACCGCGCAGGGGAAATCATGATGTCGCCAAGCGACGAGGCCCGGCCGGTCACGCCGGTCAGGCCCGGTTTCATCGCCGCCTACACCCTGGCCCAGATCGGCGCCTTCTTCAGCTTCATGCCGCTTTTTCAGGTGTTGTTGCCGCTGAAGGCCGAGGCGATAGACCCCGCGGGCAAGGCGTTTTTGCTCAGCCAGGTGGCGTTCTTCGGCGCCTTGGTGGCCAGCGTCGCCAATCTGCTGGCCGGCGCGATCAGTGATCGCACCACCTCTCGCTTCGGGCGTCGCCGCCCCTGGATGGTGGTGGGCGCTCTGGGCGCGTCCGGGGCTTATTTGTTGATCATGTCCGCGCGAACGCCGCTGGCCCTGATCGGCGGCATCGTCCTTTTTCAACTGACCTTCAACCTGATGTTCTCTGCGCTTGTCGCGGTGATGCCCGATCGCGTGCCGGACAGCCAGAAGGGGCGCGTGGCCGCCTTTCTCAGCCTCGGCAATCCTATCGGCACCATGGCCGGCGCGGTCCTGATCGGCGGGCTTCTGGTCGCCGAGACCACGCGCTATGTGGCCATTGCTCTGGTGCTGCTGCTGACCCTGGCGCCGTTCGCGCTGAAGCTCGACGACACGCCGCTGGCCAGGGGCGCCAGACCGCCGTTCAAGCTGGGTCAGTTCATCGCCGACTTGTGGGTTGATCCGCGCCAGCATCCCGACTTCGCCTTCGCTTGGCTGGGGCGGTTCATGGTGCTGGTCGCCCTGAGTCTGGTGCAGGGCTACATGCTCTATTTTCTTCAGGACGCCGTCGGTTATTCGCGGCTGTTTCCGGGTCACCGAGCCGAGGAGGGTCTGGCGATCCTGACAACGGTCTCGACGATCTCCAACGTCACCTTCGCCCTGTTGGGCGGGATCTTGTCCGACCGTCTGAAGCGTCGCAAACTGTTCGCCTGCGGCGCGGCCGTGACCATTAGCGTGGCGGTGCTGATTTTCTCGTTCACACCCAGCTGGCCGATCATGCTGGGCGCCTATCTCCTGCTGGGATGCGGCGCGGGCTGTTTCTACGCCGTCGACATCGCGCTGGTGACCCAGGTGCTGCCGTCACAGCGCAATGCGGGCAAGGACCTGGGGATTCTCAACCTGGCCAACACCCTGCCTCAGGCCTTGGCGCCGATGCTGGCTTTCGTTTCGCTGGGACCCAGCCATATGGACTTCAGGGCCTTCTTCACGGTGGCCGCCGCGCTCGCCATGGCTGGCGGTCTGGCCATCCTGCCGATACGAGGCGTGCGTTAAGTCTTCGAGTCCGCCGCCGCCATGCCCCAGTTCATTACCGTCACCGATCCGAACGATCCGCGCGTCGCGCCCTATCGCGACATTCGCGAGCGTGATTTGGTCGGCCGGCAGGGCCTGTTCATCGCTGAGGGCGAGACCGTGCTGCGGGCCTTCGTCCGCGACGCGCCCGAGCGGGTGATGTCGCTGCTGATCGACCCCAAGCGACGCGACAAGCTGGACGCGGTGTTCGCCGGTCTTCCCCCTGGGACCCCGGTCTATCTGACCGAGCAGGCGGTGCTCGACACCGTGGCCGGCTTCCACCTGCATCGCGGGGTTCTGGCCGTGGGTCGCAAGCCCGATCCCTTGCCCGCCGAAGCTCTGCTGGCGTCGCTGAAGGGCAGGGCGGTGGTGCTGGTTTTGTGCGGCATCGCCAACCACGACAATATCGGCGGCATCTTCCGCAACGCGGCGGCCTTCGGCGTCGAGGGCGTGATCCTCGACAGCGACTGCTGTGATCCGCTGTATCGCAAGGCCATCCGGGTTTCGGTCGGCGCGACGCTCAGCGTGCCCACCGCCTGGCTGGCGCGCGATGAGGACGCCGCCGCCCTGTTGGAGCGTCACGGCTTTGAAGCCCTGGCCCTGTCGCCTTCCGCCACCGAGATCTTGGCGCGACTGAAGCCGCCGGAACGCTCGGCGGTGTTGCTGGGCGCCGAAGGACCTGGCCTGCCGGCCGCCCTGATGGCCCGCGCGCGGCCGATCGGCATCCCCATGGCCGGGGGCTTTGATTCTCTGAACGTCGCGACGACCAGCGGCGTGGTCCTGCATCATCTGCGCTTCGCCCAGCCTTAGGAAACCGGTTTCCTGAATCGTGGGGCGAGCCGTAAGGTCGACAATCGCCAGATCCATCGCCGAGGTTTCGTCCATGCTCAGTCGCCGCGGTACATTGGCCAGCCTGGTCGCGGGTCTGTTCGCCGCGGGCATGGCGCGCCAGGCTCACTCGGAGACCCCGCCCATGGCCGATCCCACCGAGACGATCGAACTGTGGCCCGCCGGTCCGCCGGGCGGCGAGGCGGTCACGGCGGCGGAGGCCGTCATAGAGCGTGGCGATCCCAAGGGCCTGCGCGACCGAGCCCTGGTCCACACCCGCAAGCCCATCCTGACGGTGTTCCGTCCCAAGACGCCCAATGGCGCGGCCGTACTGCTGGCGCCAGGCGGTGGCTATGAGCGGGTGGTGCTGGACAAGGAAGGCTACGAGACGGCGCGCTGGCTGGCTGATCGTGGCTATACGGCGTTTGTGCTGTTCTACCGCCTGCCGGGCGACGGATGGGCCGCGGGACCTGACACACCCTTGCAGGACGCCCAGCGCGGGATCCGTCTGGTCCGGGCGCGGGCGGCCGCCATGGGCTTCAGCCCGGACCGCGTGGCGATCATGGGCTTCTCGGCCGGCGGGCACGTCGCCGGCAGTCTGACGGTGCGGTTCGCCGCCAAGGTCTACGATTGGGTCGATGCGGCCGACGATCTGTCAGCGCGTCCCGACCTGTCGGCCCTGATCTATCCGGTGATCACCATGGACCCGACCTTCATGCATGCCGGGTCACGCAAGCAGCTTCTCGGCCCGAACCCGACGTCGGAACAGATCGCGCTCTATTCGCCGGACAAGCAGGTGGCCGCAGACCTGCCGCCAGTGTTCCTGCTACACGCGGCCGATGACCCTTCGGTGCCGGTCACCAATACGCTGGCCATGTTCAGCGCCCTCAGGGCCAAGGCCATCCCGACCGAGATGCATGTCTTCGAGGAAGGCGGTCACGGCTTTGGCCTGCGGTTCACCCAGGGCAAGCCCGTCGCGGCTTGGCCGACGCTGTTCGAGGCTTTCGCCCAGCGTCACGGGCTCTGATTTTTCCAGGCGGCGCGCTCGGCTTCCAGGTGTTTTTGCCAGCGAACGCGCAACTGGCCTGGCCGCTGGCCGTGGCGGTCATCCAGGAATTCCGCGTCGACTACCCGGTCGGTCCTGAAGGTGCGGAACGCCTGGCGTAGCTCGCACCAGCCGACGATCATCCGCACGGTCTCGCGATAGCCGACCGTGACGGGCCAGATCACCCGCTGGCTGACCGCGCCCTGCTCGTCGCGATAGTCGAGGCGGATCTTGCGTCCGGCATGGATCCACGCCCGCGTCTGGGCCACGTCGATGCCGTCGGGCGCGGCGTTCCAGGCGGGCGCGGCGCCGGTGGCCGGCTCCAGCACATAGGGCCGCAAGCGCTCGGGCACGGCGGAGGCGATCTTGCTGATCAGGTCGCGGGCGGCCTTGGCCAGCACCGGGTCGCCGCGCCCGGCCACCCATTGGGCGCCCAGGACTGCGGCTTCGATCTCATCGGGCGTCAGCATCAGCGGCGGCATGTCGAATCCGGCCTCAAGCACGTAGCCGACGCCCGCTTCGCCCCGGATCGGCGCCCGCTGCCCGACCAGGGCGGCGATGTCGCGATAGACGCTGCGCTTGGAGGTCTCGAGTTCCACAGCGATGGCGTCGGCGGTGACCGGGGCATGGCTGCGGCGCAGGATCTGGATGATCTGGAAAAGGCGTTCGGCGCGTCTCATCAGGACACCATGGCTGAGCGATGCTGACAGCATGCTGGCAGCAGGGTGGCGGTAGCAAGTGCTCATCGAACGCTGTTGGACGGAGACGCGAGATGATCACCCTTTACGCGATGGGCGCGGGCTTCGGCCTGCCCGAGCTCAGCCCCTATGTCACCAAGACCGAGGTGCAGCTGATGATGTCGGGCCTGAAGCACCAAAAGGTGCTCGGGAACCGCGAAACCGCGCCCAAGAACCAACTTCCGTGGATCGATGATGATGGCGAACGGGTCGGCGATTCCACCTTCATCCGCGCCCATATCGAGCGGAAGTACGACCTCGATCTGGACGCCGGCCTGTCGACCCGCGACCGCGCCCAGGCCTGGGCGATCGAGCGGATGATCGAGAACCAGCTGGGTTGGACGTCGGGCTATTTCCGCTTCATGGACGCCGCCAACTTCGCCAAGGGCCCGGCCCGCTGGTTCGACGGCGCGCCCGAGGAGATGCGGGAAACCCTGCGCCAGGGCCTCAGGGACGCGGTCTTCGCCAATATCCGCGCGGTCGGCGTCGGCCGGCACAGCCGCGGCGAGATCGTGTGGCTGGGCACGCTGTCGCTGCGGGCGCTCGACGAGATCCTGGGCGAGAAGCCCTATCTGATGGCCGATCATCCCACCGGTGTCGACGCGATCGCCTTCGGGGTTCTGGCCGGACTCCTGACCCCGTTCTTCGATTCGCCCCTACGCCGCGAAGCCGAGCGCCACGACAACCTCGTGGCCTATGTCGAGCGGATGATGGACCGCTTCTATCCGGCCCATCCCTGGCGGCTGCGCGAGGCGGCCTAGACCGCTCTGACCACGCAGCGAAAGCCGATATGGCTGGTGGTGGTGTCGATCGACTGGGGATGCCGGGCGGCCGGACGATAACGCCGGCAATAGTTTTCGGCGCACAGGTGCGAGCCGCCCTTCAGTACGCGGCGGGGAATGGCCGGCCCCGGCTGGGCCTGGTCATAGCTGCCGGTCTGGGCGGGGCCGCGCGGATTATGCGGCGCGCAGCAGGCCTTGGTCGGAACGTCGGGGTGGCTGTCGGCCCACCAGTCGGTCGTCCATTCCCAGACATTGCCGATCATGTCGTAGAGGCCATAGCCATTGGCGGGGTAGCTGCGCACGGGCGAGGTGCGCTCATAGCCGTCGGTCAGCAGGTTCTGACTGGGAAAGGCACCCTGCCAGTAGTTGGCCAGCATGGCGCCGCCGGGCGCCAGTTCCTCGCCCCAGGCATAGGCGGCGCCGTCGAGGCCGCCTCGCGCCGCGAATTCCCATTCCGCCTCGGTGGGCAGAGACTTTCCGGCCCAGGCGGCATAGGCGGCGGCGTCGTCATAGCCGACATGAATGGCCGGGTGGTCCTCAATGCCGGCGATCGAGCTGCCCTCGCCGAACGGCTGGTTCCAGCGGGCGTCCAGGATCAGCCGCCACCATTCGCCGCCGCCCGCTCGCGGGTCGACCGGGTGGTTCGGCCGGACAAACACCGCCGAGGCCGGGTGGGCGAAGGCGGGGTCCATGCCCGGATAGAGTTTCGGATCCGGCGCGATCTCGGCCAGGGTCACGTGGCCAGTTTCGACGATGAACCGCGCGAACTGGGCGTTGGTCACCGGGGTTTCATCGATCCAGAACGGATCCACGATCACGGGATGGGCCGGGGCCTCCTCGGGATAGTGTGCGTCTGAGCCCATCCGAAACGTCCCGCCGGGCAGGGCGATCATACCGTCAAGAGACGTCTTGGTCATGTGTACTCAAAGTATCGAAGCCAGAACCGACATAATGACACGCGCCGCGCCAGATTGAATAGCGGTTCCCGGCGGCCGCTGGGAAAGCCTAGCGACATAGGGCGTCAAGCGGCGCCAGATCCCACGTCGGCTTGGGCACAGCTAGGCCGCGGGCGGTCATGGCGTTTTCGAGGGTCACCGGCGCCGGCGAGGCGGTCGCGTTCACATCGGCCGCGTAGAACGGGTCTTTCTCGGCCTCGTGCAGCGTCACCAGCGTCACGCCCAGCGACTGGTACAGGGCCAGCAGGCGCGGCGCCATTCGCGCGTCGAAGGCTCCCAGGTGCATCAGCAGCACATAGGGGATGTCCTTACCGTACAGCGTCGCCGACAGGCCGCGGGAATAGGTCAGGCTCTGCTCGGCGGCCTTAAGATAGCTGGCTTCAAGGTCGGCGATCGCCGTCTGATCGCCCTTTTCCACGCAGCGGGCATAGGGCTCGTTCCAGGCATAGTCGCCAAAGCTCATGGTCACGCTGGCGGTGTGGTAGCCCCGCGCTTTCAGCAGCGCCCGGACGGCGGTGCGCTTGGCCGGCGTTTCCCCCTCGCTGAGGAACGGGAAGCGGAACCAACGCCAATCCGATCCGGCGGCGAGGTCCTCCAGCAGGGGCTCGTTGCGTTTCAGCTCCGCCTCGAAGGTCGCCACATCGATCTGGGCCAGGTTCAGGTGTGACCAGCCGTGGTTGCCCAGCGGATTGCCGGCCGCGCGCCACAGGGGCAACACGTCGGTCGATGCCGGTTCGCGCTCGGTCTGAACGCCGTTGATAAAGCCATAGACCGGCGGGGCCTTTGCCGCCTTCAGGGCGGCCAGGAAGTCGGCGGCGATCTCGACCCGGGTGGAGCCGACCGGCAAGGCGCTGTGGGCCGGCAGGTCATCGACGGTGATCGCCATGCGGATGTCGGACGCCTGAGCGGCGATGGGCGCCGCAAGCGAAACGGCCAAGAGGAGGGCGCAGGCCTTCATCGTGCGAACAGCTCCAGCGGAATGGACTCGGCCATGAACCGATAGCCGGCCATCGAGGGGTGCAGGCCGTCCCCGGAATCATAGGCGGCCAGCATATGGTCGGGCTTGGCGGGATCGCGCATGATCTTGTCCATGTCGACGACCGCGTCGAAGTTGCCGGGCGTGAGGATCCAGGCGTTGATAGCTTGGCGATCCTGCTCGTTGACGGCGTCGGGATGATAATAGCCCGAGGCCCCATAGGGCATGATGGTGGCCCCGATGGCCTTGATGCCCCTGTCCCGCGCCTTCTGGACCATTTGGGCGTAGGCGGTGGTGATCCCCGCCACGAGGTCGGCATGCGCCTCTGGCGTAGCCGGCGCATCGCGGGTCAGGCCGCCCAGGTCGTTGACGCCTTCCAGGATCAGCACATGGGTGACGCCGGCCTGCAGCAGCACGTCGCGGTTGAAGCGCGCGGCGGCGTTGGGGCCTAGACTGTCGAGCAGCAGGCGATTGCCGCCAATCCCCAGGTTCAGAACACTCAGGTCGCGGGTCTTGGGATTGGCTCGCAGGCGCGCGGCGAAGGCGTCCGGCCAGCGCAGGTTGGTGTTGGGTTTGACGCCATAGCCGTCGGTGATCGAGTCGCCGAGCAAGGCGACGGCGCCGGCCTTCCTGCCGGCCTCGACCTCGACGCCGGACAACTGGAACCAGTGGTCGACGGTCTTGGCGCCGGGCAGATCGGCGGCGCCGACCTGATCGCCGGTTGCGATATAGGAGGTCGCCCGCGAACCGGGATGGCTGGTCTGCGCGGCCGGGGTCTTGTCGACATGGATCGAGACGGCCAGGTCCGACAGGGCCGCGGCGCTGTAGGCGACCGGGTCGGACAGATAGTCCGCTCCGGCCGGAATGATGACGTCCACGCGGCCGGAGAAGGTCACAGCGCGGTCGGTCGCGGGATCGATCGCCGCCCCGGCCGGCGACAGCGGGCGGGCGATGTGGGTCGCGGTGACGCGCAGGGGCGTCGTCCCGAACGCGTTGGAGATCCGGATCCGCAGACGATCGCCGCCCGCCGTCAGCCGGACGATCTGGCGCAGGGTGGCGTCGTCCAGGGCGTCGGCAGGCAGGGCGTTGCGCTCCTCCGGAACCTGCTGGGCGCTGGCCCAGGATCCGACCCAGCGCGCGGGCTCGCCAGCGCTGGCCCCGACGTGGAGGGTCAGGGCCAGGGCGGCCGCGAGGCCGAAGGCGCGTTTGGTCATCAGCCTCATGCGGGGTCCTTCAGGGTCGGATCTGACCGATAGTCGCGTTCGCGATAGTCGAACCCGTCAAAATCGGCGGGATGCGCCGCGCCCGACATGTCCTGGCAGGCCATGCCGACGAAGGCGCCAGTGAAGTTGGGCAGGCCAGGCGCGGTCGCCTCGTCAGACAGAATGCTGGCGTCGAAGATCTGCGGCAGCCAGAGCCAGTCCTGGCCATCCTGACTCCAGGCGAACCGCAGACGCTCGAAATCGACCTCGACCCGCAGATGGATGGGGCCGGGCGGCAGGGCCACGGGGTCGGTGAAGGTGTCGCCCTGCGGCGAGTCCGGCAAGGCCGACATCACGCGCAGATGCCGCCCGTGCGCCTCGTCATGGGTGACGTGCAGATAGTGGAACTTGACCCCGCCATAGTAGCAGACCAGGCCCGCCGCCTGCTGGAAGTGCCGGGGCTCGAATTCCATCAGGGTCGAGGCGCTGTAGCAAAAGGCCTGCTGACGGCGAGCGACCAGCGCTTGGCGAAACTGGCCGCCGATCGTCTCGCGTCCAAACAGCCGCAACCAGCCGGGACGGGCGGTGAGGCTGAACAGTTCGTCGGGCCAGGGCGAGCGCAGCCACTGGAAATCGATGGGAAGGCGCGCGTCGTCGAACCTGGTGAGGGCGGGCGCGTCCGGGAACGGATGGGCGGGCAGGCCGGGCGCCGCCGCGGTCAGGCTGGGCAGGCCCTGGCCGTCGAGCGTCCGTAGCCAACCGTCTTTGCCCCAGGTCATCGGCTGGAGCGCCGTCTCGCGCCCCATCACGCATCGACCTCGGTTCGGCAGGGGGCGGCCGCACAGATAGGCGGCGTAGGTCTGGCCATCGGGCGTGTCGACCAGATCGGCGTGGCCGGCCCTCTGCAGGGCCGCATCGGGCCGGTCGCGCGAGCTGAGGATATAGACGTCGGGGTGCAGCTCGTACGGACCGGCGATATCGCGCGATCGGGCCATGGTCACCGCGTGGTTCCACCCGGTGCCGCCCTCGGCGGTGAGCAGGTAGTACCAGCCATCTCGCCGGTAGAGGTGCGGGGCTTCGGTCAGACCCAGGGACGTTCCCGAGAAGATCACCTTGCGCTCGCCGACCAGGACCTGCCGGGCGGCCGAGTATTCCTGCAGCACGATGCCGGCGAAGCGGTTGCGGCCCGGGCGGTGGTCCCACAGCATGTTGAGCAGATATTTGCGGCCGTCATCGTCGTGGAACAACGACGGGTCAAAGCCGCTGCTGTTCAGAAAGATCGGGTCGGACCAGTCGCCGTCGATGGTCTGACAGGTGACCAGATAGTTGTGGAAGTCGCGCAACGACGCGCCCGACGCGCCGCCGACCGTGGTGCGGCCGTAGCGCTTCACGTCGGTATAGATCAGGTGGAACAGGCCGTCGCTGTAGGTCAGGCATGGGGCCCATACCCCGCACGAATCCGGCGCGCCCAGCATGTTCAGCTGGCTGGGGCGGTTCAGGGGGCGGGCGATCAGCCGCCAGTTCACCAGATCGCGCGAGTGGTGGATCTGCACGCCCGGAAACCACTCGAAGGTCGAGGTGGCGATGTAATAGTCCTCGCCCACCCTGACGATGGACGGATCCGGGTTGAAGCCGGGCAGGATGGGATTTTGGATCATCAAGTCGATACCGAAATGGGCGGGACGGCGGTCCGCGTCGTGACATGTTGGTCGCGCACCAGGGTCCAGAGCAGCACGGCCCCGACCAGGTCGAGCACGCCCAGGGCGATGAAGAACGGATCATAGCCCACCGTGGCGACCAGGGCGCCGATCATCAGCGAAAAGATCAGCACGCCCAGATTGCCCAAGGTCCCGGCCATGCCGGCCGCCGTGGCGACCTCGTTGCGACGGAACAGGTCCGAGGACAGGGTGATGACCGTCACCGACAGGGTCTGGTGGGCGAACCCGCCCAGGCACAGCAGGGCGATGGCGGCGTAGGGGCTCTCGACCCGGCCCACGAAGGCCATGCCGGTCATCATCAGCGCGCCGACCGTGAAGGCCCCGCGGCGGGCGTTGAGCAGGCTGACGCCGCGACGTTGCAGGAACGCGGCGATGGTCGGACCAAACAAGCAGCCCAGGTCGGCCGCCACGAACGGCAGCCAGGCGAACATGGCGATCTGCTTAAGATCGAACCCGCGCACCTTGGTCAGGTACAGCGGCACCCAGAAGGCCAGGGTCCCCCAGGTGGGGTCGGCCAGGAAGCGGGGCAGGGCGATGCCCCAGAAATTGCGCCGACCCAGCAAGCCCAGGATCGAGGGCTTGGCGCCGTCGCTGACTAGATGGGTTTCCTGTCCGGCGGCGATGTAGTCCCGCTCGGCGTCGTAGAGGGCGGGATGCTTGTCGGGCGACTGGTAGAACTTCAGCCACAAGACCACCCAGACCAGACCCAGCGCGCCGGCCAGCACGAAGGCGGCGCGCCAGTTCCAGGCGATGATCGCCCAGGCGACCAGGGGCGGGGCCAGCATCGAGCCGAACGAGGCCCCGATATTGTAGACGCCGCCGGCATGGCCGCGCTCCTTGGCGGGAAACCACTCCGAGACCGCCTTCATGCCGGCCGGGTTGGCCGAGCCCTCGGCCAGGCCCAGCATGCCTCGCAGGGCGGCCAGCATCGGCCAGTTGGCGGCCAGGCCATGGGCCATGGTGATCAGCGACCAGGCCGTGGCGAAGATGGCGAAGCCGGTCTTCAGCCCGATGACATCCAGCACATAGCCGCACAGCGGCTGCATCATCACGCCCAGTTGGAAGGCGCCGGTGATCCAGCCGTACTCCCTTTCATGGATGTGCAGATCGGCCAGCACGGTGGGCGCCGCGACGCCCAGGGTGGAGCGCGCCAGATAGTTGATGATCGCGCCCAGCATGATCAGGCCGATCATCCACCAGCGCAGCGCCTTGATTTTTGGCGTTCTCATGAAGCTCGACCAGGCTGACATGCGCTCATCGACTCTGCCTCTCCCATCGGGCGCATCCTGAGGGCTTTCTTCCGCCCCGGCCTCGACGCGGCGCAAGGTGGCGTGCTCGGACCGACGTGTCTAGGTCAGACCAGGCGGAAATATAGGTCAGATGACCG
>JAHINZ010000142.1 GCA_018895795.1 Alphaproteobacteria bacterium | reverse complement strand
CGGCGGGCGGCGGCGCGGGCGGCGGCGGCGGCTGCGGCGGCGCGGGGGCTGGACCGGCGGCGGCCTTGGCCGCCTGGCGGGCCTCTTCATGCGTACTGGGCACGGCGCGAATGGCCTCGGCGGTGATCACCTGGACCCGGCCGGCGGCCCCGCCATAGCCCTTGCCGGCCACCAAGCCGGCCAGTTCGGCCTTGCTCAGGCTGGCGAACTTCAGCACGGCGCTCTCGTCGCCCTCGAAGGTCATCAGACAGACCTGGCCGCTCTTGCGGCCCGGAAACAGGCTGGCTTCCAGTTCGGCCGCCAGGACCTGCATTTCCACCGCGTCCAACTGTCCGGCGCGATTGTCGGCCAGCACGAAGGCCAGCGGCGCGACCGCGCCGTACCGGCGGGGGGCTGTCCAGCGGGCTTTGAGATAGGTGTCGGCCGCCGCCTGGGCCTGCGCGGCGGGCAAGGCCTCATCATCAATCAAGAGCCGAAGACAGGCGATGGCGGTCATTGCGGCAAACTACCCTTCTAATCCTCGCCAATTCGTTACACGGATTGGTAGAGGAACCGTTACTCAACTCAAGATTACGGCGCCAGGCACGGCTGCGTGGGGGCCGGTGGCTGGAGGAAGAGTCTGAGTCAGCCCGCCCCGTCGGCCGCCATCAATGGCTGTGGGGGCATTGAGAAAAGCTTGCGCGACTTTCAGGTGCTACGAAGTGTCACACGAAGGTTTCGGTCAGGCGGAAGTCCAGCCTTTGCTTGACCCCCGGCCAGTCGGCGTCGGTGATCGAGAACACCGCCGTGTCGCGCACATGGCCCGTCCAGGTGATCTTGTGATTGCGCAGCACGCCGTCCTTGTCGGCGCCCAGCTTGATGACGGCCGCCTGGCTGCGGGCGTTGCGCACATCGATCATGAACTCCACCCGGATCGCCCCGGCGTCGAAGGCGTGAGCCAACAGCAGCCGCTTGGATTCAGCGTTGACCGGCCCGGACCGCGCGTCGGGATGCAGGAAGGTCGACCCGACCTCCAGGCCCTTATGCAGAGGACGGATGTTCAGATAGCTGGAAGTGCCCACCACCTTGCCATCCGACAGCCGGCGGATGGCGAAGCCGATGCGCTCGCCGCGCTGGGTCTCGCCCTGCAGCGCGCCCCACCAGTCCTCGAAGCCCTCGCCGCAGCCGTTGGTCGACATGATCTCCCAACTGGCGGGATCGCAGTCGATCGCCGCCCGCAATTCGTCGCGCAAAGCCGGGGTGATCGGTTCCAGCCGGACGTAGCGGCCTTCGAGGGGGAGACTCTGGATGTTCATGGCCGCTATTTTGCGGGCGCCCGCGCCCGCGCCGCAAGCCCGCTTGCCGTGCCCCATTGCCGTTTAGGGCAGCCCGGTGTTACAACCACTTCAAACAAACGTTTGAAGACAGGGATTGGGAAGCGCCATGGATTTCGACATCTCCCCCACGCAGCGGCAGTTCCTTGATCGCGTGACCGCGTTCATGGACGAGCACATCGTGCCGGCCATTCCTCGGTACGACGCCGAGATGAGCGTTATCGGCAAGGAGCGCTGGAAGGTCGTCCAGGTGGTCGAGGAGCTGAAGGCCAAGGCCAAGGCCGCCGGCCTGTGGAACTTCTTCATGCCGCCGCACAGCGGCCAGACCCATGTCGATGACACGTTCCAGTTCGAGGGCGTGCAACTGACCAATCTGGAATACAGCCTGATCGCCGAACAGCTGGGCAAGGTCGGCTTCGCCTCGGAAGTGTTCAACTGCTCGGCGCCCGACACCGGCAATATGGAAGTGCTGATGCGTTACGGCACGCTGGAGCAGAAGGAGCGCTGGCTGCGCCCGCTGATGAACGGCGAAATCCGCAGCGCCTTCCTGATGACCGAACCCGACGTCGCCTCCTCGGACGCCACCAATATCGAGACCCGCATCGAGCGCGACGGCGACCACTATGTGATCAACGGCCGCAAGTGGTGGTCCTCGGGCGTCGGCGATCCGCGCTGCAAGGTCGCCATCGTGATGGGCAAGACCGATCCCGACAACGCCAGCCGCCACGCCCAGCAGAGCCAGGTCCTGGTGCCGCTGGACGCCCCCGGCATCGAGATCGTCCGCATGCTGCCGGTGTTCGGCTATGACGACGCGCCGCACGGCCATGCCGAGGTGATTCTGAAGAACGTCCGCGTGCCGATCGAAGACGCCCTGCTGCTCGGCGAAGGCCGCGGCTTCGAGATCGCGCAAGGTCGTTTGGGTCCTGGCCGCATTCACCACTGCATGCGCACCATCGGCACCGCTGAAGTGGCGCTGGAAAAGATGTGCAAGCGCCTGATGAGCCGCAAGGCGTTCGGCAAGTTCATCTCCGACCAGTCGGTCTGGGAAGAGCGCATCGCCGACGCCCGCATCGACATCGAGATGTGCCGCCTGCTGTGCCTGAAGGCCGCCGACATGATGGACAAGGCCGGCAACAAGTCGGCCCGTCTGGAGATCGCCATGATCAAGGTTGCGGCCCCGCGCCTGGCCCTGAAGATCATCGACGACGCCATCCAGGCCCACGGCGGCGGCGGCGTGACCACCGACTTCGGCCTGGCCAAGGCCTATGCCGGCATCCGCACCCTGCGCCTGGCCGACGGTCCCGATGAAGTGCACCAGCGCACCATCGCCCGCATGGAATACGGCAAGTACGGCGACCTGGTCTTCAAGCAGAAGGCCGAGAAGGAAGCCGCCCTGCACGTGCCGGGCATTCGCTGATCGTCTGACACTGGCCCCCTCCGGATGCTGCGCATCCTCCTCCCCCGGAGGGGGAAGATGTTCAGCGCCGACGGCCATCTTCCCCCTCCGGGGGGGGAGCGCCGCAGGCGCGGAGGGGGCCAGTGGCGACACGCAAGAAGCGGAAAGACACGGCCCCCGCCTTCGCCGATAATCGCCCCATGCCGCCGCCCGCCCGCCTCATCCTCGACCGCGCGCCCTCGCCGCTCGGCGAGATCCTGCTGGTCACAGACGACGCCGGCTTGGTCCGGGCGATCGACTTCCACGACTATGCGCCGCGCCTGACGCGGCTGCTGCGCCGGCACTATGGCGACCTGACGCTGGAGGACCGCGTCGCGCCCCAAGCCGTGCGCCAAGCGCTCACCGACTATTTCGACGGATCCTTCGCGGCCCTGAACGCCCTCCCCTGGGCCACCGGCGGCACGGTGTTCCAGCGGGCCGTCTGGCGGGCCCTGACCGACATCCCGGCGGGAACCACCTCGACCTATGCCGCCCTGGCCGCGCGGATCGGGCGACCGTCAGCCGGCCGGGCCGTGGGCGCGGCCAATGGCGCCAATCCGATCGCTCTCCTCGTGCCCTGCCACCGCCTGATCGGCGCGAACGGCGCCCTGACCGGCTATGCGGGCGGCCTGGCGCGCAAGGCCTGGCTGTTGGCGCACGAAGGCGCGCGTTAGACCATCATCCCGCCGCGCAGCACCAGCCGGGCGGGGTTGAGGAACGGCAGGGCCAGGGTGGCGGCGATCAGCAGGGCGAAGGTCAGGTTGCCCAGGTTGGGCCGGCCTTCGGTGGGACCGATCATCACCGAGGCGATCTGGCCCAGGGCCGCGCCGAACCAGGCCAGGGCCAGGACGAAGGCCATCGCCGCCCCGACACTGGGCTGATAGCCCAGAAAGAGGGCCGCGCCGGCGTGCGAGACGATCAGCAGTCCGCCCAGGGTCCGGGCCTCGGTCAGCCGCGGCGCGGGCCCGGCCTGGCCGTCGGCCGATCCCGCCAGAGCCGCCGGCCGGGCCAAAGCGATCCCGCCCAGCGCGCCGCCGATCACGCAGGCGACCACGGCCAGCAGCAGGGACAGCACGTAACTCGACATGCGCTGAGCGCTCCTTGGATCAGACCGGCGCCGCGGGCGCGGTCCCATGACACACAGCCTCTATATTGAATCCGTCCGGATCCAGCACGAAGGCTCCATAATAGTCTGGATGATAATGTGGGCGAAGTCCGGGCGGGCCGTTGTCCCGCCCACCCGCCGCCAGGGCCGCCGCGTAAAAGGCGTCGACTTGGGCCTGGGTCTGGGCCCGGAAGGCGACATGCACCTTGCCCTGGGCCGGATCCTGACCGGCGATCCAGAAGAACGGCCGCGTATCGCCATAGCCGGTCGACGCCACACCGCCGGTGAATTCGGGCGGCACGGTATAGAGGCGCGACAGGCCCAGCGGCGCCAGGGCCTTGTCGTAGAAGGCGACCGACCGCTCGAAATCGGCCACCCCCAGGGTGATGTGATCGATCACCGCACCAGAACCCGATAGACCCGCCGGGTGTCGTCGGCCGCGTCGGGCATCCAGGGGCGCTTGAGGGTGAAGGACAGCTCGGTCACGCCCCGCGCCACGGCCTGATAGCTGAAGACGGTGGTGATCCGGCCGCCCGGCAGGGCCGCGTCGGTGGTGCGGCTGGAGCCGCCGCCCAGCACGGTGGCCTCGGCCTCGTGGTCCAGCCGCCAGCCATAGCCGGTGCCGGCGTTCAGCGGCAGCTCGATCCGCAACTCCTGGCCCGGCGCCAGGGTGACGGCGCCGACCTCGGCGTCGGTCACGGTCAGGGGTCCCGGCGGCGGCGGCGCGCTGGCGCAACCGGCCGTCAGGAGCAGCCCCGCGATCAGGGCGCCGGAGGCGAAACGTCTCATATCGTCGGTCCTTTTGGCCCCTGCGCGACCCGAAATCGGACGGCGCGATCCTTGACTCCGCCCTCGCCCAGCACTACCTCCTGCCCGGCGCTGGCACTCGGCGGGGGCGACTGCTAACAGCGACGCTTCCCCGGCCGGCGATCCTTAATTCTAACCGTCCCGACGGAGAACATCCTATGAAATTTCGTCCCCTGGGCGACCGCGTCCTCGTGAAGCGCGTCGAAGAAGAAACCAAGACCAAGGGCGGGATCATCATCCCCGACACCGCCAAGGAAAAGCCGCAAGAGGGCGAAGTCGTCGCCGTCGGTCCCGGCGCGCGTAACGACAAGGGCGACGTCGTCGCTCTGGACCTGAAGGCCGGCGACAAGATCCTGTTCGGCAAGTGGTCGGGCAGCGAAGTGAAGGTCGACGGTGAAGACCTGCTGATCATGAAGGAAAGCGACGTCCTGGGCGTGATCGAGGCCTAACCGCTTCTCCCGTCAGACCCGCTATCCACTCCCGTTTTCTCTTTTAGAAGGGCTCATACCCATGGCCGCTAAAGACGTTTATTTCTCCTCGGACGCGCGCGACAAGATGCTGCGCGGCGTCAACATCCTCGCCAATGCGGTGAAGGTGACCCTCGGCCCCAAGGGCCGCAATGTCGTGATCGAAAAGTCCTTCGGCGCCCCGCGCTCGACCAAGGACGGCGTCTCGGTCGCCAAGGAAATCGAACTGGCTGACCGCTTCGAGAACCTCGGCGCGCAGATGATCCGCGAAGT
>JAHINZ010000141.1 GCA_018895795.1 Alphaproteobacteria bacterium | reverse complement strand
GTTGAAGTTCAGCGGGCCGTCGAAGTTCGACTGCAGGCGCAGTTCCTGGCTGAACTGCTCGGAGCGGCCCGACGAGATGTCGATGGTGGTGAACTTGTTGGTTCTGCCCACCTGCGGGTCGGTGAAGAAGCCGCCGGGGGTGAAGGGCGTGTTGTTGAAGGGAACGGACGCGACGTTACGGTTGTAGTCCTGCTTGGTATAGACTTCGCCCTTGCCATAAGAGGTCATGGCCGTCAGCGACAGTTGGTCGGTCAGGTCATAGTTCAAGGTGAACTGGTAGCTGTCCGAGCTCGACTGATACAGCGGATCAAGCGCCGTCGCGATTTGTTGGAGGTCGGTCGAGGTGGTGCCGCCGGCGTTCACATCGCCCGACGTGAAGCCGAAGATGTTCCCCAGCAGACCGGTCAGAGTGCCCGACGAGTTGACGGTGCCGTAGGCTGAAGCCCCATAGAGCGAGGCGGGCAGGCAGCCCTGGGTCAGGAAGACGCGCGAGGCGCCGGTCGGAACGCCGCCGACGGTGGCGGGACCGTTGTCCTTGGTGCAGAGTTGCTTGCCGGTGCGGGCGCGGGCGTCATCTTCGTGGAAGCGTTCCCACAGGAAGTTGGTGTGCAGCTTCTCGGTCGGGTTGAACATCACCTGGACGCGACCCGAATAGAGATCCCGGTCGTCGACCTTGTGGTTGTTGAAGGTGTTGGTGACGAAGCCGTCGCGCTTGAGCACCGTGCCGGCGAGGCGGACGGCCAGCTTGTCTTGATAGAGCGGAATATTGACCATTCCGCGGACCTTCTGGGTCCCGTAGTTGCCGACTTCGGCGCGGACCATGGCTTCGAAGGTGTCGGTCGGCTTGGCGGTGATCACATTGACCACGCCGCCGGTGGCGTTGCGTCCGTACAGCGTGCCCTGCGGGCCGCGCAGCACTTCGACGCGTTCCACATCGTAGAATTCGGCTTCGAACAGGTTGCCCGACTGTTGCGGCGCGTTGTTGAGGTGGACGCCGACCCCGGCGTCCGCGGAGGCGCCGACCGCCTTGGCCCCGATGCCGCGGATCTGGAAGTTGAAGCTGTTGGTGAAGTTGCTCTTGGCGAAGGTGACGTTCGGGATCGCCTGTTGAAGGTTCGGACCCCCGTCGATCTTCTGGGCTTCAAGGGTGTCCTGGCTGAAGGCGGACACCGCGATCGGCACGTCCTGAAGGGCTTCTTCCTTCTTCTGGGCGGTGACGACCAGTTCCTCGATGACCGTGGTTTGTTGGCCTTGGGCCTGCTGAGCCAGAACAGGTGTGGCGACGGCTGCGAGCACGGCCGCCGAAGCGCCCATCGCCAGCAGGCTCCGCAAACGCGAAGATTGCGACATTCGAATTCCCTCCCTGAACGTCGCGAATCCTTATGGCGGACCCTGCGAGCGTCGTTTGTTTCCTCGGCGCCGTACAATTCGCGCTACGCGGGCGTACGGCTTGCCCTTCGCAGCATTAGTGGATTGCATACTTGCGTTCAGGGGCTGTCAACTGCCGTCAGCCTAAGTGAACAGCGATAGGTTACGCCTTTTCACTTTCCCTCGGGTCAGGTTCTCCTATTTGGGGCAAGTTTCCACCGCTATTAGAAAAACGGGTTTGTCGCTTACCTAACGGAAATCTGCGATGAGGCTCCCAAAACCCAAGCATAGCCGCGACAATGGTTTTCAAGTTTAGATCTATTCACCGTTCGGGTATCGACGAACTCACCCTGTTTACCAGGGCTTGAAGGCGCATCTCGACCGCAAGGCGAAGACTTGCGCGGCGTCAGGCGTTTCGAGCCGCCGCAGCCTCGTGTAGAGGGAGGCGATGGCTCCTCTCTTTCGACCCTCTTGCCGCCCGGCGCACGCCGGGCCGGAGATCCGTTCATGACCGACGCCGCCCTGGTGCTGTTCTCCGGCGGACAAGACAGCAGCGTCTGTCTGGCCTGGGCCCTCGAGCGTTACGGCCGCGTGGAAACCGTCGGCTTCGACTATGGCCAGCGCCATCTGATCGAGATGGAGGCGCGCCTGGACGTGCGTCGTCAGATCACCGCCCGCTTCCCGCAATGGGCGGCCCGCCTGGGCGAGGACCACGTGCTGGACCTCAAGGGCTTTGGCGCCGTGGCGGAGTCCGCCCTGACCGCCGACCGCGCCATCGAGATGACCGACCGTGGTTTGCCATCGACCTTCGTGCCCGGCCGTAACCTGGTGTTCCTGATCTACGCCGCGGCCCTGGCCGACCGGCGCGGCATTCCGGCCCTGGTCGGCGGCATGTGCGAGACCGACTTCTCGGGCTATCCCGACTGTCGCCGCGACACCCTGGACGCCATGCAGACCGCCCTCAACCTCGGCATGGATCGCGACTTCCGCATCGAGACGCCGCTGATGAAGCTGACCAAGGCGCAGACCTGGGGCCTGGCCAAGTCTCTGGGCGGCGAGGCTCTGGTCGACCTGATCGTGGTCGAGAGCCACACCTGCTATCGGGGCGAGCGGGGCGACCTGCACCCTTGGGGGCATGGCTGCGGCGACTGCCCGGCCTGCGATCTGCGCCAGAAGGGCTACGAGGACTGGGACGCGGCGGGGCGGGAGATCCTGGTCCCGTGACCTACAGCGTCAAGGAAATCTTCCTGACCCTCCAGGGTGAGGGCGGCCAGGCGGGCAAGGCGGCGGTGTTCTGCCGCTTCGCCGGCTGCAACCTGTGGACCGGCCGCGAGCAGGATCGCCACAAGGCCGTCTGCGTGTTCTGCGACACCGACTTTGTCGGCACGGACGGCGAGGGGGGCGGAAAGTTCGCCACGCCCGAGGCCCTGGCCGCAGCGGTCGAGGCCGCGTGGACCGGCGGGCCGAAGGATCGCCTGGTGGTCTGCACCGGCGGCGAGCCGCTGCTACAACTGGACCCGCCGGCGATCGCGGCCCTGCACGCCAAGGGGTTCATGATCGCCGTCGAGACCAATGGCACCGTCGCGGCGCCGGACGGGATCGATTGGGTCTGCGTCAGCCCCAAGGCAGACGCCCCCGTCGTGCAGACCTGGGGCCAGGAGCTGAAACTGGTCTATCCGCAGGACAAGGCGCTTCCCGAGCGCTTCGAAAGCCTGGATTTCGAGCGCTTCTACCTGCAGCCGATGGATGGTCCCGATCGTGATCGGAACACGCAATTGGCGGTCGCCTATTGCCTTTCCCACCCTCAATGGCGTTTAAGCGTCCAAACACACAAATATCTCGGCCTGCCCTGACGGATAAGGCGCTCGACTTGGTGACAGGGTCGACGCGCTAGAGCCTCCCAGGCCTTGTCAAAAGAAGTACCTGATGAAGCCCGTCTTCGAGATCACGAAGGCCGCGACGTTCGACGCGGCTCACTATATCGAGCAAGGTCCCGCCGACCATCGCTACCGCAAACTGCATGGCCACTCGTTCAAGGTGGAGGCCAGCGTCAAGGGTGCGCTGCAAGACGCCGGCTGGGTCGCTGATCTCGAGAGCCTCGATATCGCGCTCAAGGCCGTGGCCTCCGAGCTGGATCATGGCCTGCTGAACGATCGCGTTGGTCTGGAGAGTCCGACCCTTGAGCGCCTGTGCGTCTATTTCGCCGAGCGCTTGACGCCGGCCTTTCCAGGTTTGTCACGCGTGGTGATCTCGCGGCCGACGATCGGCGAGAGCTGCGCGCTCTGCCTTTAGCGCTGGAACTAGTGGGAGCGCTTCCACTCTTCGTATCGGCGCTGGTCGGCGTCCGCCGGGTTTTCGCCCGGTATGATCGCCTTGCCCGTGGCGACCACGGCGCGGCCGCCCAGCTTGGCCGCCCCGCCGACCACGGCGCCCGTTACGCCGATGGCCGTGCCGGCCACGGCGCCGACCGCGCTGGCGGCCAGGCACCCTTGCAGGCTTAGACCCATCGAGGCGATGGCGGCGGCGAAGATCAGGCGTTGGACGGTCACGGCGCGCTCCTAGGGGGGTTGCCGCGCCATCATGGCTAACAGGCCTTAAGACGAGGTGAGCGTCGTCAGATGGCGATGGCGTCTTCCGATCGCCGCCAGGGTCCCTTGTGGTCTGGCCGAGCGTGGCGTCGGCGATCGGGGCCAAAATAGGTGTCGCAGCGAACATAGTCGCGAGGCTGGTCGATCAGCAGGGTCAGGCGGTTGATCAGGCCGCGCGCGGTGACGGGCTTGGTCAGGAACTCGTTCACGCCGGCGTCGCGGGCGTCCTGAACCCGGCGCGTGGTCGAGTGGCCGGTGATCATGATCACCGGCGCGAAAGGATTGGGGCTGTCGGGCGAGCGGCGCAGCTGGTTGACGAACGCGATGCCGTCCAGCGCGCCCATCTTCAGGTCGGTGATGACGATATCGATCGGCACCCGGCGCATCATCTCCAGCGCCTCGATCCCGTCCAGGGCCTCGAAAACATGACGGACGCCCAGGGCGCGCAGGATCTCCGTCAACAGCAACCGCATGTGCTGATTGTCGTCGACGAGTAGGATTTTCAGCAGATCGAAACGCACGCGTTCTCGCTCTTGTCGACGCGCGCAAGCGCAACCTATGCGCGATCGTTCATTTCAGACCATCGCGCTTGGCGAACGCTTACAATACTGTAATGATGACGGTCAATCCGGAAACCTTAATGTTTTCAGTGGTCAGTCCACGGACGCCCCGGTTCATTGACCTTGGGGCTCAAAGGCGCTCGTCGCGGCCTGGGCTATAGGCGCCGCCGCCGGTCTGGGCGCGGTGCCGCAGAAAGGCGTCGGCCAGCACACAGGCGGTCATGGCCTCGACCACGGGCACGCCGCGGATTCCGACACAGGGATCATGGCGACCCTTGGTGCGCAGTTCGAGCTCCTCGCCCGCCTCATTGACCGTCTGGCGCGGCACGAGAATCGAGGAGGTCGGCTTGAACGCCACGCGCGCCACGACCGGCTGACCGGTCGAAAGGCCGCCCAGCACGCCGCCGGCATGGTTGCTGGTGAAGATCGGACCGTCGGGGCCCATGCGCATCTGGTCGGCGTTATCCTCGCCGGTCAGGGCCGCGCTGGCGAAGCCCTCGCCGATCTCGACGCCCTTGGCGGCGTTGATCGACATCAGGGCGGCGGCCAGTTCGGCGTCCAGCTTGCCGTACAGCGGCGCGCCCCAGCCGGCGGGGACGCCGACGGCCGTGACCTCGACCACGGCCCCCGTCGAGGAGCCCGCCTTGCGGATCTTTTCCAGATGATCTTCCCAGACCGGGATGATCGCGGCGTCGGGCGACCAGTAGGGGTTCAGCTCGACCTGATCCCAGTCCCAGCGCGAACGGTCGATGGCGTGCGGGCCGATCTGCACCAGGGCCGCGCGCACGCTGACGCCGGGGATCACCAGCCGGGCGATCGCGCCGGCGGCCACGCGGGCGGCGGTCTCGCGGGCCGAGCTGCGGCCGCCGCCGCGATAGTCGCGCACGCCGTACTTGGCGAAATAGGGATAGTCGGCATGGCCCGGACGGAAGGCCTGGGCGATCTCGCCATAGTCCTTGGACCGTTGGTCGGTGTTCTCGATCATCAGGCTGATCGGCGTGCCGGTGGTGCGCGGTCCTTGGGTACGTTCGTCTTCGAACACGCCCGACAGGATGCGCACGGCGTCCGGCTCCTGGCGTTGGGTGACGAACTTGCCCTGGCCGGGCCGGCGGCGGTCCAGGAAGCCCTGGATCATCTCCGGCGTCAGGGCGACGCCGGAAGGACAGCCGTCGACCACGCAGCCCAGGGCCGGGCCGTGGCTTTCGCCCCAGGTGGTGACACGGAACAGGTGACCGAAGGTGTTGTGCGACATGGGCGCGCTTCTAGCGGAAAGCAGGGGACTTGTGTACTCGCCCCCTCCGCGCTGGCGTGCTCCTCCCCCGGAGGGGGAAGATGAGGGCGGTTCATCCGCCCCCTTTGGGGGAGGATGGTCGCGAAGCGACCCGGAGGGGGCCTGCTGAGCTGGCCGGCCTATCCCCGAACCTTGGCCGCATCGGCCAGATAGAGCTCCAGATTGGTCCAGCCCGAGCCGTCCTTGGCCAGAACCGCCCCGTCGGCCTTCTTGGGATTGAAGCCGTGCGCGGTCTCCCAGGCGTCGGGCATGCCGTCGCCGTCGGTGTCGAGCGCCGCCTTGCCGGGCGTGAGGACGGGCCAGCCGCCGACCTCCTGCTCGTTGTTGATGACCTTGCCGGTCCTGGTTCGAACGCCCTCGACCACCCGCTGGTCCACGGCGTCGCGGCTGACGCTGGCGCCGGCGTCGGCCAGCACGCGGGCATAGGCGCTGGCGGCCGGATCGGCCGCCACCGGGGCGATGTCGATCGGCGCGGCCTGGCGATAGCCCGCCGGTTCGGGGATCGTGAAGGTGACCAGACTCCAGGGATCGGCGGGGATCTCGCCGTTCATGCTGTTGCCGGCGAACCAGGCCTTGGCCAGGATGTTGCTCTCCTGGAAGGCCACCCTCTTCTCGGAATTGGGCCCGGCGACATAGGCGTTGTCGACGAAATTATAGGCCGCCAGGGCCGCCTTGTCGGCGTCATAACCCGAATAGCCGTGGCCCCAATTATAGAAGACATTGGAGCGGAACTCGAGGAACGCCCCGACCGGATCCTGGTCGGGCCCGTCATAATTGCCGGGCCGCGGCATGCGGGCCATGTGGTTGGCCCACAGGTTGTGATGGAAGCTGATCCTCGAGCCCTGGCCGCCGCGCACCAGACTGCCATAGCCATGATCGCCCTTGGCGTGGATCGAGTGGGCCAGGCTCTCGGCGATGATCGACCACTGGACGGTCAGGTCGAAGAAGCCCTGCTCGGGATTGTCATACCGGGCCGAGGCCGAAAGGGTTTCGTCCACCGACCAACTGGCCGAGACGTGATCCAGGATGATCCGCCGGCCCTTGGCGATCCAGAGGGCGTCGCCCTCGGTCTTGCTCTCGGCCCCCAGGCGCGAGCGGATGAAGCGGATCACCACGTCGTCGGCGGCCACCACCAGGGTATGGTCGCGCAGGGTGATCCCGCCCCCCGGCGCGGTCTGGCCGGCGATCGTGATCTGGCCGTCGGCGATCTTCAGTTCGCTCTTGAGCGGAATCGTGCCGGCCACGTCGAAGACGACCGTGCGTGGGCCCTTGGCCTTGATCGCGGCGCGCAGACTGCCCGGGCCGTCGTCGTCGAGATTGGTCACCCGGATCACCGCCCCGCCGCGCCCGCCGACGCTCAGGCGCCCCGCGCCCTCGGCGCCGGGGAAGGCCACGACCGCTTTGGGCGCGCTGGGCGGCGCGGCGCGGCCGGGCGTGCCGGCGCAGGCGGCCAGGGTCAGGCTGACGACGCTGGCGGCGGTCCGAAGGTGGCGGCGCATGGCGATGTCATCCCCTAGGGTGTGGCCACGTCTCGATCGCGTCGCCTCAGGCTTGAGCCGGAAAATGACTGGGCCGACGCAATTTGTCCACCGGTGTCATTTGCGCTAAACGCCCCAGGGTCACTCGCCCCGCAGATCCTTCTTGGTCGTCCGATAGGCCTTCTGAGCGGTGACCTGGCGGCGGCGTTCGGCGTCCTTGGCCACCCGGACCGCCTTGCCCTCCACGGCCGCCAGCTCAAGCCCCAGTTTCTGGAACGACGCCCAGCGGTCGGCGGCGAGCGCGCCGGTCGCCAGCGCGGCCTGTACGGCGCACCCTGGTTCGTTGGCGTGCCCGCAATCGCGAAACCGGCAGGTCTCGGCGAGGCGCTCGATATCGTCGAAGACCTTTTCCAGGCCCTCCTCGGCGTCGATCAAACCCACTTCGCGGATGCCGGGCGTGTCGAGGATCAGTCCGCCGCCGGGCAGCAGGACCAACTGGCGATGGCTGGTGGTGTGGCGGCCCCGGGCGTCCGCCGCGCGGATCGACTGGGTGGCCATCCGCTCCTCGCCCAGCAGGGCGTTGACCAGGGTCGACTTGCCGACGCCGGACGAGCCGATCAGCACGCAGGTCTCCCCCGGCCGGACGTGCTCCAGCAAGGCGGGCAGGCCCACGCCTGTTCGCGCCGAAATGACCACCACGGAGCAGCCCGCCGCCAGGGCGGCGATCTGGTCGGCATAGGCCTCGGGCTCGGCGCAGAGGTCGGACTTGGTCAACACCACGACGGGCCGCGCGCCGCTCTGCCAGGCGGCGGCGAGATAGCGCTCGATCCGGCGCGGACTGAATTCGGCGTTCATCGAGGTGACGATGAAGGCGACGTCGATATTGGCGGCGATGACCTGCAGGGTCTGGATGCTGTCGGCCGCCCGGCGCACGAAGGCGGTGCGGCGGGGCAGGATCGCCTGGATGGTGGCCGTGCCTTGAGTGCGGTTGACCGATAGGGCCACCCAGTCGCCGACCGCCGGATGACCCGCCTCTCGGGCCTCATGGACCAGGCGGCCTGACGGCTTGGCGCGCAGGTCGCCATCCTCGGTGATCACCTGATAGGCGGCCCGCTGCTGGACGACGATCCGCCCGGGGGTGAGGCCGGCGCGCGCATGCGGTTCGAAGGCCTCTCGCCACGGATCGGACCAGCCATAGAGTTCGATCAAGGGAGGGGGTCTTTCCAGTCGGGTGGACAACCTATCACCGACCGTCCGGTAAACCGACTCTGTTGGAGGGGGTGCCCGGCATGCCGATCGACCGATCGCCCTAGGCCACCTTGGCCAGCACGGTCCTGAGGGTGTCCACGACCTGATCCACCTGGCCTTTCTCGATGATCAAGGGCGGCGACAGAGCGATGATGTCGGCGGTGACGCGGATCAGCAGGCCCGCGTCGAAGGCCGCCTCGAACACTTCCATGGCCCGGGCCGTGGGCGCGCCGGGGCGCGCCTCCAGCTCGATGCCGCCGATCAGGCCCAGATTGCGGATGTCGATCACGTGGCGGGCGTCGCGCAGGCTGTGCATGGCCTCCTGCCAATAGGCCTCCATCCCGGCGGCGCGGGCGAACAGGTCGTCTTCCTTGTAGGTTTCCAGGGTCGCGATCCCAGCCGCGCAAGCCAGCGGATGGGCCGAATAGGTGTAGCCGTGGAACAGCTCGATCGGGGCGTCGGCGCCCTCCATCATGGCGTCGTAGATCTTGCCGCTGGCGGCGACCGCGCCGCAGGGCACGGCGGCGTTGGTCAGACCCTTGGCCATGCAGATCAGGTCGGGGGTGACGCCGAACCGGTCGGCGGCGAACGGCGCGCCCAGGCGTCCAAAGCCGGTGATCACCTCGTCGAAGATCAGCAGGATGTCGTGCTTGTCGCAGATCGTCCGCAGGCGTTGCAGATAGCCCTTGGGCGGGATCAACACGCCGGTCGAACCGGCCACCGGCTCAACGATCACGGCGGCGATGTTGGAGGCGTCGTGCAGGGCCACGATCCGCTCCAGCTGATCGGCCAGATCGGCGCCGTGCTCGGGCTCGCCTTTCGTGAACAGGTTGCCGGCCACGCCGTGGGTGTGGGGCAGGTGATCGACGCCGGTCAGCAAGGATCCGAAATACATCCGGTTCTTGGGAATGCCGCCCACCGAAATGCCGCCGAAGCCGACGCCGTGATAGCCGCGCTCGCGGCCGATCAGCCGGGTCTTGGTCCCCTTGCCCCGGGCCCGGTGATAGGCGAGGGCGATCTTCAGGGCGGTGTCGACCGACTCCGAGCCGCTGTTGGTGAAGAAGATCCGGTCCAGACCCTCGGGCGTCACCTGGGCCAACTGGCTGGCGAAGGCGAAGGCCAGGGGGTGGCCCATGTTGAAACAGGGGGCGTAGTCCATCTCGGCCGCCTGTTTCTGGATCGCCTCGCGGATGCGCGGGCGGTCGTGGCCGGCATTGACGCACCACAGGCCCGAGGTGGCGTCGAGGATCTCGCGGCCCTCCGGCGTCTTGTAGTGCATGTCCCGGGCGCTGGAGAGCATGCGCGGATGGGCCTTGAACCGCCGGTTGGGCGTGAACGGCATCCAGAAGGCGTCGAGATTGTTAGCGCCGAAATCGGGCATGGGAGCGATCCTTAGCGAGCCCTTGCATTGTGATCGCAATTTAGGGCTAGCTTGCAAGCCCAATACCACTGCCCCCTCGCCAAGGCGGGGCCCCAGGCCGAGCCGGAAGGGGAGGCGCGGAGGATTTGCATGCCGAGCGCCTTTGCCGACCATCCGCTTCGTTCCCCGCTCTTGCGGGAATGAGCGGCGGCATGGCTGAAGCGAAATCCCGCCGTCCTCTGGCCGACTCCACCGCCGTGCATGACCAGGTCTATGACGCCATCCGTCAGGCGCTGATCACCGGCCGCATCGCGCCGGGCGTCGGCGTGTCCTTGCGCAGCCTCGCGGCCGAGCTGGGGGTCAGCCCGATGCCGGTGCGCGACGCGGTCCGGCGCCTGGTGGCCGAACGGGCCCTGGCGATCAATCCGGCCAATAAACGCCTCTCCGTACCCTCCCTTTCCGCGGACCGCCTGCAGCAGCTGTCGCAGGCCCGGCTGTGGATCGAGCCGGAACTGGCGGCCCGCGCCGCGCCCTTGGCCGATGAGGCGCTGATCAAGGGCTTGCGGGCGATCGACAGCCGCCTCGACGCCGCGCTGGCGGCAGGCGACGTCGATGGCTACATGACCGCCAACCACGCCTTTCACTTCGCGATCTATGAGCGTTCGGGGGCGGAGGTGCTGCTGTCGATGGCCGGCGGGCTGTGGCTGCAGATCGGTCCGTTCATGCGGGTGGTGTTTGGCCGGGTCGGCACGGGCGGCCTGCCCGCCGACTACCACGCCGAGGCCATCGCGGCGCTGAAAGCCCGCGACGTCGAGGGCGCCCGTCGGGCCATCGCCGCTGACCTGTCCGAAGGCATGGACAAGATGCGGATCGCGGTCGAGGCGGGATCGTGAAGGCCCCGCTTGACAGGACCCGCCAGGCCGCAAACTGTGATCACAGTTTTAGGAAAGCGTCGTCGTGAACCTTCCCGCCAGCCTCACTGACCGCCTCGCGCGCCTCGCCTTGCCCAGCCGCGCCGTGATCGACGGCGCGTTGATCGAGGCGGCGTCCGGCGCGACCTTTCACAATGTCTCGCCCCGCGACGGCCAGGTGATCAACCAGGTCGCGGCCTGTCAGGCCGAGGATGTGGCGCGAGCGGTGGCCTCGGCCCGCGCGGCCTTCGAGGACGGCCGCTGGCGCGACCTGGGCCCGCGCGACAAGAAGAAGATCCTGTTCCGCCTGGCCGACCTGATGGAGCGCGACGCCGAGGATCTGGCCCTGCTGGAAAGCCTGGACGTCGGCAAGCCGATCCGCGACGCGCGGGCCGTCGACATCCCGCTCGCGATCAATACCTGCCGCTGGTACGCCGAGGCCCTGGACAAGGTCTATGGCGAGGTCGGGGCCTCGCCCATCGACCGGCTCAGCTACGCCACCCACGAGCCGCTGGGGGTGATCGGCGCGATCGTGCCGTGGAATTTCCCGCTGCACATGGCGATGTGGAAGGTGGCCCCGGCCCTGGCCATGGGCAACAGCGTCGTCCTCAAGCCCGCCGAGCAGTCGCCGCTGACCGCCCTGAAGCTGGGCGAGTTGGCGCTGGAGGCCGGCCTGCCGCCGGGGGTGCTGAACGTCGTTCCGGGTCTGGGCGCGATCGCCGGCGAGGCCCTGGCCCTGTCGATGGACGTCGACATGATCGCCTTCACCGGCTCGGGTCCGGTGGGCCGCAAGCTGATGGAATATTCGGCCCGCTCCAATCTCAAGCGGGTGTCGCTGGAGCTGGGCGGCAAGTCGCCCCAGATCGTGTTCGCCGATTGTCCCGACCTGGAAGCCGCCGCCCAGGCCGCCGCCTGGGGGGTGTTCTATAATCAGGGCGAAGTCTGCACCGCCGCCTCGCGCCTGCTGGTCGAGGCCTCGATCCAGGACGCCTTCGTCGAGCGCGTGGCCGCGATCGCCGGCGCGATGGTTCCGGGCGATCCGTTGGACCCGGACACCGTGTTCGGGGCCATGGTCAGCGAGCGCCAGATGAAAACCGCCCTGAACTATATCGCCACCGCCGACAGCCAAGGCGCCCGGCGGGTGCTGGGCGGCGAGCGCGTGCGCCGGGCCAGCGGCGGCTTCTATGTCGAGCCGACCATCTTCGACCAGGTGGCCCCCGACAGCACCCTGGCCCGCGAGGAGGTGTTCGGACCGGTCCTGGCGGTGATGAGTTTCACCGGCGAGGACGAGGCGATCGCCCTGGCCAATGACACGGTCTACGGCCTGGCCGCGGGCCTATGGACAGCCGATCTGAACCGGGCCCTGCGCGGGGCCCGCAAGCTGAAGGCGGGCCTGGTCTGGGTCAACGGCTGGGACGCCTGCGACATCACCATGCCCTTCGGGGGTTTCAAGCAATCCGGCTTTGGCCGCGACCGCAGCCTTCACGCGTTGCACAAGTACGCCGACCTGAAGTCGGTGTCCGTAACGCTGAGGTGACCCCATGACCTTTTCAGGCAAGCTTGTTGAAACCGCCGCCTTCATCGACGGCCTGTGGATAGAATCCGCGACCGCCTTCGAGGTGACCAATCCGGCCGATGGCGCGGTCATCGCCCGGGTCGCCGATCTGGGCGCGGCCGAGACCCGTATCGCCATCGAGGCCGCCCATCGCGCCTTTCCGGCCTGGGCCGCGCGCACCGCCAAGGATCGCGGGGCGATCCTGCGCCGGTGGAGCGATCTGATGCTAGCCCACGCCGACGACTTGGCTTGGCTGATGACCGCCGAACAGGGCAAGCCCCTGGCCGAGTCGAAGGGCGAGGTGATCTATGGCGCGGCGTTCATCGACTGGTTCGCCGACGAGGCCAAGCGCGGCCACGGCCAGTCGATCGTCTCCCCCGATCCCAAAAAGCGACTGATGTCGATCAAGCAGCCGGTCGGGGTCTGCGCCGCCATCGCGCCGTGGAATTTCCCGATCGCCATGATCACCCGCAAGGTCGGTCCGGCCCTGGCGGCGGGCTGCACGGTGGTGATCAAGCCGGCGGCCGAAACGCCGCTGTGCGCCCTGGCCATCGCCCGCTTGGCGGTGGAGGCCGGCGTGCCGGTCGGCGTGCTCAATGTCGTGACCGGCACGGACGCCAGCGCCATCGGCAAGGCGCTATGCGAGGACAGCCGGGTGCGCAAGCTGTCGTTCACCGGCTCGACCCCGGTGGGCAAGATCCTCTACGGCCAGTGCGCCGGCACGGTGAAGAAGCTGTCGCTGGAGCTGGGCGGCAACGCGCCCTTCATCGTCTTCGACGACGCCGACCTGGACGCCGCCGTCGAGGGAGCGATCACCAGCAAGTACCGCAACACCGGCCAGACCTGTGTCTGCGCCAACCGCCTGATCGTGCAGTCGGGCATCCACGACGCCTTCGCGGCGCGGCTGACCGAAAAGGTCGCGGCGATGAAGGTCGGGCCCGGAACCGGCGAGGGCGTGACCATTGGTCCGCTGATCAATGACAAGGCCATCGCCAAGGTCGAAAAGCTGGTTAGCGAAGCGATCGGCCAAGGCGCCAAGGCCACCGTGGGCGGGGCGCGGCATGCGCTGGGCGGGCTGTTCTATCAGCCCACCGTCCTGACCGGCGCCACCGCCGACATGCGGCTGTTCCAGGAAGAGATCTTCGGTCCCGTCGCGCCGATCGTGAAGTTCGAGACCGAAGCCGAGGCCATCGCTCTGGCCAACGCCACGCCGTTTGGCCTGGCCGCCTATTTCTACAGCCGCGATGTCGGTCGGTGCTGGCGCGTGGCCGAGGCCATCGAGGCCGGCATGGTCGGGATCAATGAGGGCCTGATCTCCACCGAGGTCGCGCCGTTCGGCGGCGTGAAGGAATCCGGCCTGGGCCGCGAGGGCGCTTCCGAAGGGCTGGATGAGTATTTGGAGACCAAATATCTGTGCTTTGGCGGGGTCACGGTGTGACCCTGGCCGCCGTCCAGTCGCGCCCTCTTGAAGCGCTGATGCAGGCCGAGGCCGCGCGCTTCGTCGCCGAGCACCCGCGCGGCGCGGCGATGGCCGATCAGGCGGCGCAGGTCTGGCGCGGCGGCGTGCCGATGCACTGGATGGGTGACTGGGCATGCCCCAGTCCGATCTTCGCGGCCCAGGGCGTCGGGGCCCAGATCACCGATGTCGACGGCAAGATGTATGACGACTTCTGCCTGGGCGACACGCCGTCGATGTTCGGCCATGGCGACGCCGCCGTGGCCGCGGCGGTGTCCGACCAGATCAGGCGCGGCGCGGGTTTCATGTTGCCGACCGCCAGTTCGATCCTGGTCGGGCGATTGCTGGCCGAGCGCTTTGGTCTGCCGCTGTGGCAGACCGCGACCACGGCCAGCGACGCCAACCGCGCCGCCATCCGCTGGGCGCGGGCGGTGACCGGGCGGCCGGTGATCCTGGTGTTCGACGGCTGCTACCACGGCATGGTCGAGGACGCCTTCGTGGTGCTGAAGGATGGCGTCCGGACGATGAAGCCGGGCTTGCTGGGCCAGGTCCATGACCTGACCGCGACGACCTGGGTCGTGCCGTTCAACGATCTGGCCGCCCTGGAAATGGCCCTGGCCTCCGACCAGGTCGCCGCCGTCCTGGCCGAGCCGGTGATGACCAATTGCGGGATGATCCCGCCCGACCCCGGCTTTCACGACGCGCTGCGTCGTCTGACCCGCGACGCAGGAACCCTGTTGATCTTGGACGAGACCCACACCCTGTCCAGCGGGCCCGGCGGCTATGCCCGACTGCACGGGCTGGAGCCGGACATGCTGGTGATCGGCAAGGCCATAGCCGGCGGCGTTCCGGCCGCGGTCTGGGGCGTCACGGCCGCGTTGTCGGCGCGCATGGATGCGGCCCAGGCTCGAACCGGACCGGGTCAGTCGGGCATCGGCACCACCCTGTCGGGCAACGCCCTGGCCATGGCCGCCATGCGCGCCATGCTGACCGAGGTGATGACCCCGGCCGCCTATGACAGGATGCTGGCCGGCGCCGAGCGCCTGGTGGGGGGACTCAAGGCCGTGGTCGCGCGGCGGAACCTGCCGTGGTCCGTCGCCCATGTCGGCGCACGGGTGGAACTGGTGTTCGCCGATCCGCCGCCCAAGAATGCCGAACAGATGCGAAAGGCTCTGGACCCGACGCTTCTGGCCGCGCTTCATCTTTGGCTGATCAATCGGGGCGTGCTGATCGCGCCCTTTCACAACATGATGCTGGTGTCGCCGGTAACGGAAGACGCGTCGATCGATCGTTTGGTCGCGGCGGTCGACGGGTTCGCCGGGGCGCTCGAGGGCCTTGCCGCATGACGTCTCCCATGGTCGCCGATCCCCAGGAATGCCGCGATTTCCTCGCCGCTCATCCGGGCGTGAAATATGTCGAGGTGTTCTTCACCAGCATGACCGGCGTGCCGCGCGGCAAGCGGCTGCGAATCCACGAGCTGCAGGCCGTCTATGACTATGGCCGTTTCCTGCCCGGCTCGATCCTGGTGGTCGACATCACCGGGGCCGATTGCGAGGACACCGGCCTGGTCTGGGAGGACGGCGACGCCGACCGGCGGGCGCGGCCGGTTCCAGGCACCCTGACCCTGGCGCCCTGGTTGGGCCCCGACGTCGCCCAAGTGATGCTGTCGCTGTACGAGCTGGACGGGACGCCCAACGATCTGGACCCGCGTCATGTGCTGCAGCGGGTGCTGGATCGCTACGCCGCCGATGGTCTGACGCCGGTCGCGGCCTGCGAGCTGGAATACTATCTGGTCGATCTGGAGCGCACCGCCGACGGCGACCTACAGCCGCCCAGGTCGGCCCTGACCGGTCGCCGGCCACACGGTATCGAGGTGTATGGGTTGCCGGAGTTGGAGGCGATCGCGCCGTTCCTGCGCGAGCTGTGGGAGACCGCCGACGTGATCGGCGTGCCGCTGGAAGGGGCGATCTCGGAGTTCGCGCCCAGCCAGGTGGAGTTGACCCTCAAGCACAAGCCCGACGCCCTGCGCGCCTGCGATGACGCGTTGCTTTACAAGCGGATGGCCAAGGGCGTGGCCCTGCGCCACGGCTGCGAAGCCACCTTCATGGCCAAGCCCTGGGCCGACAAGGCCGGCAACGGCTTCCACGTCCATGTCAGCTTCAACGACCAGGACGGCAACAACCTTTGCGCCGACGAGGATCCGGAAGGCTCGCCGATGCTTCGGCACGCCATCGGCGGCATGAAGCAATTGCTGGGCGAGGGCATGGCGATCCTGGCCCCCAACGCCAACAGCTATCGCCGGTTCAAGGCCAATTCCTACGCGCCGGTCGCGGCGACCTGGGGCGTCAATAACCGCACCGTCAGCCTGCGCATTCCGGCAGGGCCCGCGCCCACGCGGCATGTCGAGCATCGCGTCGCCGGGGCCGACGGCAATCCCTATCTGGTGATGG
>JAHINZ010000140.1 GCA_018895795.1 Alphaproteobacteria bacterium | reverse complement strand
GTTCTTTCAGCCACCTCAATAATTTTAGCGTCAGGGCCTAGCGGTTTTCCTTTGCAATGAATTTGCAAAATTTCTTCTCTACCTTTGATATCGGGTAAATCAAGCACCACCCGTCGGTCAAGCCCTACCTCGAGGGCGGCAAGCGCATCGCCTACGGCGCCCGCGCCATCACCGAGGGCGGCTGGCAGTCGATCCCGAAGCTGACCTTCCCGGGCGGCGTGCTGATCGGCTGCTCGGCCGGCTTCGTCAACGTGCCGCGCATCAAGGGCAGCCACAACGCCATGAAGACCGGCATGCTGGCCGCCGACGAGGCCTTCAAGGCCCTGGCCGCGGGCCGCGCCAGCGACGAACTGGTCGAGTATCAGGCCGCCTTCGAAAAGAGCTGGGTCGCCAAGGAACTGAAGGTTGTTCGCAACGCCAAGCCCTTGCTGGGCAAGCTGGGCACCTTCTGGGGCGGCGCGGCCGGCATGTTCGACATGTGGATCACCCATCTGACCGGCGGGTTCTCGTTCTTCGGCACGATGAAGCACGACAAGACCGACGCCGCCTCGACCGGCCTGGCCAAGGACTACAAGCCGATCGTCTATCCCAAGCCCGACGGCGTGATCAGTTTCGACAAGCTCAGCTCGGTGTTCCTGTCGGCCACCAACCATGAGGAAGACCAGCCGGCCCACATGACGCTGAAGGACCCGTCGATCCCGATCTCGGTGAACCTGCCCAAATACGGCGAACCGGCGCGGCTGTACTGCCCGGCCGGCGTCTATGAGGTGCTGTACAACGAGCAGGGGACCGATCCGCGCTTCCAGATCAACGCCCAAAACTGCGTCCACTGCAAAACCTGCGACATCAAGGATCCGTCGCAGAACATCGTCTGGACCACGCCGGAAGGCGGCGGCGGACCGAACTATCCGAACATGTGATCCTGCGGCCTTCCGATCGAAGTGATCGGAAGGCCTTTTTGTTGGCGCGCTTTGGGCTCACCAAGCGTTTTTGCCGCGCGTCGCGGACTTGCGGCGCACGTCGAAACCCAACAGGGTGGTCGGATGCGTTTCAAAATTCTTCTCGCCGCCGCGTCCCTGCTGACCCTGTCGGCCTGCGCCACGACCCAGGACGCCGCGCTGCGCGGTCCTGTGAAGGCCAGCTACCCCTTTTTCAACGAGCGCAGTTCCTACGGCCAGTTCCTGGCCGGGCAGGCTGCCCTGCGCGACGGCCGCACCCGCGAGGCGGCTGACTATTTCGGCGCTGCGGGCGTGCTGGACGAGGATCCGGGCGTGATCGGCGAGCGGACCTTCACCGCCCTGCTGCTGTCGGGCGAGGTGACCCGCGCCGCCCAGATCGCGCCGCGCGGCGAGGACGCCACCGAGGCGGTCAAGCGCCTGGGGATACTGACCCGGGTGGTGGAACTGCTGGCGTCCGGTAAGGGCAAGGAGGCCCAGGCGCTGCTGAAGGCCGAGCCGATCGCCTTCCCGCATCGACCGGCCGCCGCCCTGCTGGGTCCCTGGGTGGCCGCCGCCGCGGGCGACGCCGAGGGCGCGACGGTGCAGCCCGGCCTGCAGAATGATCGCCTGGTGCAGTATTTCGGCCAGTTGGGTCAGGCGCGGTTGTTCGAACGCGCCCGTCGCTATGACGAGGCCGAGACCGACTACAAGGCGCTCACCAGCTCATCGGCGACCGCCGGGCTGTTCGTTCTCGACTACGGAACCTTCCTGGAGCGTCGCAAGCGCGCGGCCGACGCCGTGGTGTTGTATGATCAGGCACTGGGCGCCGATCCGACCGACGCCGGGCTGAAAATGGCGCGCGCTCGGGCGTCGACCAAGGGCGCGCCGCCGCCGCTGGCCTCGATCAAGCAGGGCGCGGCCCAGAACCTCGTGGCCTGCGCGGCGACCTTCGCGGGCGAGCGCCAGAGCCAGTTCGCCCTGGCCTATCTGCGCCTGGCCCTGCGCCTGGATCCCGAGCGCGAGGACGCCTGGCTTCTGGTCGGCGATCTGCTGAACCAGGCCAATGATCATCGCGGCGCGATCGAGGCCTTCGGCCATGTCCCGCCCAGTTCGGCGCAGTATGCGACGGCTCAGAACAAGCTGGCCTGGACCTATCAGGAGAGCGGCGACAAGGCGCGCGCCCTGGAGATCGCCCGCCAGGCCATGGCCGCCGCGCCGGGCGACCGCGACGTTCAGATCGCCCTGGCCGACCTGCTGCGCGCCAACGAGCACTGGGACGAGTCGGTCAAGGTGCTGGACCCGCTGATCGCCGGCGAGGCCGATCATCCCGACTGGCGCGTGCTGTATCTGCGGGGCATCGCCCTGGAGCGGGCCGGGCGCTGGCCCGAGGCCGAGCGCGACCTGGACGCGGCGCTGAAGCTCAATCCCAAGGAGCCGGAGCTGCTGAATTTCCTCGGCTATTCCTGGATCGACCGCAACGAGAAGCTGCCCGAGGCCCTGGCCATGGTCCAGAAGGCCGTCGACGCCAGGCCGCAGTCCGGCGCCATGCTCGACTCGCTGGGCTGGGCCTATTACCGGCTGGGCGACTACAAGACCGCCGTCGACAAGCTTGAACAGGCCGTCGAACTCGAGCCGGGCGATCCCGACGTCAACGGGCACCTGGGCGACGCCTATTGGCGCGTGGATCGGCGCGTCGAAGCGCAGTTCCAGTGGCGCCGGGTGCTGAGCCTCGAGCCGGACGACAAGCAGAAGGCCGCGGCCGAGGCCAAGCTCAAGGACGGGCTCGGCGCGTCCGGCGCGGCCGCGACGTCGACCATCGCCCATAACTGAGCTATCGGACGAACTCAGGATCGTCATGAGGGCCGACATGCGCCATACCGCCTTCGCCCCGGCCAAGGTCAATCTGTTCCTGCACGTCGGTCGACCCGACGATCAGGGCTATCATCCGATCTCCAGCCTGATGGTGTTCGCCGACGTCGGCGACCAGGTTTCGATCCAGGCCAGCGACGCGCCGGGCTTCGAGACGACCGGGTTGTTTGGCGGTGATATTCCAGCGGGTGACGACAATCTGGTCATGCGCGCCGCGCGGGCCTTTCACACGGCGGCGCCCGGGCCCGTGCCGCCGTTCCGGCTGTTGCTGGACAAGCGTCTGCCGATCGCCGCCGGTCTGGGCGGGGGTTCCAGCGACGCGGGGGCGGCGTTGCGCCTGCTGCGCGACGCCCTGGCGCCCGAGCTCGCCGATGCTGTCCTCGAAGCCCTGGCGTCCGGGCTGGGGGCTGACGGCGCGGCCTGCCTCTGGGGGCGGCCGGTGATGGCCGAGGGACGGGGAGAGCGGCTGTCTCCCCCGCCGACCCTGCCCACCTTGCACGCCGTGCTGGTCAATCCGCTGGTCCCGTCGCCGACCGGCGCGGTCTATCGCGCCTATGACGCCGCCGTCGCGGCCGAGGGCGAGGCGCGGCCGTGGATGCCGGCGGCGTTTGAAAGCGTCGAGGAGGTCGCCGCCTGGCTGGGCGTGGCGACGCGCAACGATCTGGAGGCGCCCGCCGTCGCGCTGGAGCCGCGCATCGGCGAGGTGCTGGACATGCTGCGCGCCGAGCCCGAAAGCCTGCTGGCCCGCATGTCGGGATCCGGCGCGACCTGTTTCGCCCTGTGCGCCGGCGACATCGAGGCCGAGGGCCTGGTCGAGCGTCTGCAAAGCCTGCGGCCCGACTGGTGGGTTCGGCGGTGTCGATTGGACGGACAGGAGATCATCAGGTGATCAAGCGACGCGACATCATGGCGGCCGGGCTGAGCCTGATCGCCTCGACGGCCCTTGCCCAGACTCCGGCGCCGGTCACGGCCCCGACGCCGCCCGCGACGGTGCTGGTCAATATGGACACCGGCCAAGGGCGGATCGTCATCGTGCTGGAAGTCGGCCGGGCGCCGATCACGGCGGGTAACTTCCTGCGCTATGTCGACCAGAAGCGCTATGACGGCGCGACCTTCTTCCGGGCCTCGCGGGCGCCGGGATCGGTGGACTACGGCTTGATCCAGGGCGGGGTGCAGAATGATCCGGCCAAGGTCCTCAAGCCGATCCTGCATGAGCCGACCACCAAGACCGGGCTGAAACATACCGACGGCACGCTGTCGATCGGCCGCAACGCGCCGGGCACCGCCACTTCGGACTTCTTCATCTGCGTGGGCGACGCGCCCTATCTGGACGCCGACCCGTCCGCGCCGGGCGATAATCTGGGCTTCGCGGCCTTTGGCCATGTGGTCGAGGGCATGGACGTGGTCCGCAAGATCCTGGCCCTGCCGACGCCGGGCAAGGCCAACAATCCGGTCATGAAGGGCCAGATCCTCGACCCGCCCGTGCCGATCGTCCGCATGCGCCGCGCGCCCGTGGTCGCGGCGGTCGCGCCTTAAGCTTCGGAAGCGTTCGAACAAAGAAAAAGGGCGCGGAAGCCGAAGCTTCCGCGCCCTTCGCCTTTCAGCGGAGCCCTAGGGCTTAGCTGTGATAGGCGCGTTCGCCGTGTTCGGAGATGTCGAGGCCTTCTTCCTCGGCTTCAGGCGAGGCCTTCAGACCGATGACCAGCTTGATCAGCATGAACACGATGATGGAGGCGACGGCCGACCAGATCACGGTCACGCCGACGGCCTTCACCTGGGCCATGACCTGCACGCCCATGTCGTAGACGCCGTTGTCGCAGGTCGAGATGTCGCCGTCCTTGGCGCAGCTGGTGTAGTCGACCACACCGGCGCCGCCCCAGGCGGGGTTGACCAGCAGGCCGGTGCCGATGGCGCCGACGATGCCGCCGATGCCATGGATGCCGAAGGCGTCCAGGCTGTCATCGTACTTCAGCGCGTTCTTCACGACCGAGCAGAAGAAGATGCAGATCGGCGAGACGACCAGACCCAGGATCAGCGCGCCCATCGGGCCGGCGAAACCGGCGGCCGGGGTCACGGCGACCAGGCCGGCCACCACACCCGAAGCCAGGCCCAGGGCCGACGGCTTCTTCTTGGTGACCCACTCGACAACGATCCAGGACAGACCGGCGGCGGCGGTGGCGACGAAGGTGTTGATCATCGCCAGCGAGGCGTAGCCGTTGGATTCCAGGTTGGAGCCGGCGTTGAAGCCGAGCCAGCCCACCCACAGCAGACCGGCGCCCACCAGGGTCAGGGTCAGGGAGTGCGGGGGCATCGGTTCCTTGCCGTAGCCCTGACGCTTGCCGAGGATCACGGCGCCGACCAGGGCGGCGATACCGGCATTGATGTGAACCACGGTGCCGCCGGCGAAGTCCAGGGCGCCGAAGCCCCAGATCAGGCCCGATTGGATCGGCGCCGTCGGGTGCAGGGCGACCGAGTCGGGGCCGGCCCACCACCAGACCATGTGGGCCATCGGATAGTAGGAGAGCAGGGGCCACAGTACGGCGAAGGCGACGATGGCCGCGAACTTCATGCGTTCCACCAGCGCGCCGACCACGAGGGCGGCGGTGATCGCGGCGAAGGTCGCCTGGAACGAGATGAAGGTCAGTTCGGGGATCGCAACGCCGGTCGAGAAGGTGCCGACCGTACTGGCCGGGGTGACGCCCTTCAGGAACACCCGGCTGAGGCCGCCGACGAAGCTGTCCCAGCTGCCGCCGTCCGTGAACGCGAAGCTGTAGCCCCACAGAACCCAGGCCAGGAAGCCGATGATGGCGACGGTCGAGACCTGCATCATCACCGACAGCATGTTCTTGGAGCGGACCAGGCCGCCGTAGAACAGGGCCAGGCCCGGCAGGATCATCAACAAGACCAGGATGGTCGAAACGAGCATCCAGGCGTTGTCGCCCTTGTCCACCTTGTCGGTGATGGTGGTGGCGGCCACGGGTGCGGCGGCTTCAGGCGGAGCGGCGGCCGGAGCCGGCGCGGCCTCGACGGGCGCGGCGGCGGCCGGCGCGGGCGCGGCCTCCTGGGCATAGGCCACGGCGCCCAGCGGGGCCCCGGCCAGAGTCGCGGCGAGCAGCAGCCCGGCCAGCGGTTTGAAGGTCAATTTCATCGTCGGTTATCCCCTGTTCCCGATGAGTTTTACAGAGCGGCCGGGCCGGTTTCACCGGTCCGGATGCGTACGGCGTCTTCCACGTTGAGGACGAAGATCTTGCCATCGCCGATCTTGCCCGTGGCCGCCGCGGCCTTCACCGCCTCGACAGCCTTGGCCGCGGACGCATCGTCCACGACCGCTTCCAGTTTGACCTTGGGAACGAAGTTCACTTGGTACTCCGCGCCCCGGTAGATTTCGGTTTGGCCCTTCTGGCGGCCGTAGCCCTTGACTTCAGACACCGTCAGGCCCTCGACGCCGGCGGCGACAAGCGCTTCGCGGACCTCATCGAGTTTGAAGGGCTTTACGATCGCTATGATCAGTTTCATCCGCCTTGCTCCGGCCCGCCGTTGTCGCGGGCTCCTCTTGCTTGGTTGGCGGGCGCGAGCGCCCAGATGATCACCGCCGACGCCGCCACCACGCGCTGCATCGTTTTCCCCGGTGGGGGCACGCTATCGGGCGCGCCCCGCAAGGTGCGGTCGCGGAGCAAGGATTTGGAAAGGAAACGGGCGTGGCGCCTGAATTCTAAGCAACGAGCGTTGCTGTTGCATCAAAAAAAGCCGCTTTTGGCGCTGTTCTCGCCCTGGCGTGGCGCCGGGCGCTTGCTTTAGTCAGACGGAATTCCAACTCCACGTTTTTCGAGGCGACACCCATGACTGCGACCTGGCTGAAGTTCGCCCCCTGGCTGATGCTGGTCGCCTCGAACGTGTTCATGACCTTCGCGTGGTACGGCCACCTGAAGAACAAGAGCCTGACCCTACCCTTAGCCATTTTTAGCAGTTGGCTGATCGCTCTTCCAGAATACATGCTGGCCGTTCCAGCAAATCGTCTGGGCCATCACGTCTATTCGACAGCGCAGCTCAAGACCGGTCAGGAAGTCATAACCTTGATCGTCTTCACCTTGTTCTCGTATTTCTATTTGGGCGAGGCTTTGAAGTTGACGACATTGCTGGGATTCGCGTTGATTGTCGGAGGCGCGGCGTTGGTTTTCTTCGGAAAGTAGGTCGCTGCCCAGATCACGAGCCCGTGATCTTGGCAACCGAGTCGGGTCCCAAGCGTAAACCTTGCCTGGAACACGAGGACCCTAAGCCATGATCATGACGCGCCTGTTTACCGCCGCCGCCGCTGTCGCCCTGATGTCCGGCGCCGCCCTGGCGCAATCCGCGCCGGCCGCTCCCGTCGCCGCGATCGCCCCCGTCGCCGGCCCCGTTGTCGCTAACGGCGACCTGATCCAGACCGCCAAGGCGTCCGGTCAGTTCACCACCCTGCTCAAGGCCCTGGACGCCACCAACCTGACCAGCGTTCTGAAGACCAATCCGAACCTGACGCTGTTCGCCCCGACCGACGCCGCCTTCGCGGCCTTGCCGGCCGGCGAACTGGATCGGCTGATGAAGCCCGAGAACGCCGCCACCCTGCAAAAGGTGCTGACCTATCACCTGATCAACACCAAGGTGGATTCCAGCCAGATCGCCGGCGGCAAGGTCGAGGTGAAAACCGTTGAAGGCTTGAGCGTCGCGCTGGACGGCAGCGGCGACACGCCCATGGTCGACGGCGCCAAGATCGTTCAGGCCGACGTCATGGCCACCAACGGCATCCTGCACGTGGTCGACAAGGTGCTGCTGCCCAGCGACGTGCCAGGCCTGCAGGCCAGCGCCGCGACCGACGCCACCGTGGCCGTGAACGTCGCGGCCGACGCGTCGACGTCGGCGACGGAGACGGCCGGCGTCATTCCGATGTCCTCGCAGTCGCCCGAGGCCCAGGCCACGCTGAAGGCCGGTGATCTGAACGTGGTGTCCAATCCGCCCGTCGCCGACACCCCGGAAAACCGCGCCAAGTTCGGCAAGCCGATCAGCAACGCCGGCAAGAGCACCCCGCCCAAGGGCAACTAGCCCTTCTCGGGTCCCAACATCGCTTGAAGCACCAGTCGGCGGGCCCTATGGTCCGCCGACTTTTTTCTGGCCCTGTTCGGACACTGATGTCGCGCCCCAAGCCCACTTCGTTCCAAGCCCTGATCCTGACGCTCCATAACTATTGGAGCGAGCATGGCTGCGTGATCCTGCAGCCGCACGACATCGAGGTGGGGGCGGGGACCCTGCACCCGGCCACGGTGCTGCGGGCCCTGGGTCCCAAGCCGTGGAACGCGGCCTATGTGCAGCCCTCGCGCCGGCCCAGCGACGGCCGCTATGGCGACAACCCCAACCGCCTGCAGCACTATTACCAGTATCAGGTGATCCTCAAGCCCAACCCGTCCAACATGCAGGACCTGTATCTCGGCTCGCTGGAAGCGATCGGCCTGGACCTGCGCACCCACGACATCCGCTTCGTCGAGGACGACTGGGAAAACCCGACCGTCGGGGCCTGGGGCCTGGG
>JAHINZ010000139.1 GCA_018895795.1 Alphaproteobacteria bacterium | reverse complement strand
TCTGAGTTGGGCGCCGGTGGAGCAGATCAGCTTTCGTGGCGGCTATTCGAGAGCCATACGCGCGCCAAGCTTGGGCGACCTTTACGGCCCGACCACCAACACCCAGCTAAACATCGGTAACGCGCCGACTGCGGGGGACCCCTGCGATGTATCCAGCACCTTCCGTACGGGGGCCAATGCCGCTCAGGTGCGGGCGCTTTGTTTGGCGCAAGGCGTGCCCTCGGCGCTGATCTCCTCTTACACATATGGCTCGCCGTCTGTTCAAGGTACGGATGGCAGCAATCCCAAGCTGACGCCGGAACAAGCCAACACCTGGTCGGTCGGAGCAGTCATCACGCCCCAGATCGACAACGAGCTGCTCCGCAGCCTGAAATTTTCGGTCGATTATTATAATATTGATATTACCGATGCCATTGGCTCGCTTTCTCTTACGGCCATTATTCCGCGTTGCTTCAACTCAGATGGAGTCAGCAATCCGAGTTACTCTGCCGGAAACACCTATTGTCAGCGTATTCAGCGCGACGGATCGACCGGCACGATTAATTCTAGCCAACAAGGTTTGTTCAATTTCGCCACCTACACCGTGAGCGGTATTGATACGCAAATAAACTTAAACTTCGACCTTGATGATTTGGGCGCGCCCCAAGATTTTGGAAGAGTATCCATCAACTCTGTGACTTCGTATCTGCAAAACTATAAGGTTGCCGGTCTGTTTGGCTCGCCGACGCTTAATTATGCTGGCAGCGTCGGCTACGATAGCGGTAGCGGCGACATTTCGCACCCCAAGTGGAAGACGAATACAGGCGTCGCATACTCGAACGGCGGCTTTTCCGGCACCGTTCGCTGGCGCTATATCGGGGCGATGAAGCACGTTAATCAAGTTGTGAACCCAGCGGCCACCACGGCTGGCGTTTCGGCCTACAGCTACTTCGACCTGGACGCGCACTATGCATTCAACGATCATTTCTCGATTGGCGCAGGCGTCACGAACCTCGCCGACAAGGCTCCGCCCTATGTAAGCGCAGCGTCTCTCCGCACTGATCCGGCGCTGTATGACGTGATCGGCAGAACATGGTTCGTTTCGGCGAAGGAAAGATTCTGACGCGGACAATAAAGGCTGAGCGACCCTTGCACTAAATACTGGACCGCTCGGCAGGACGATCAGCGTTTGGAACTGATGCGGCTGGCTATCATGCCGGCCGCATCGGCTATCCGGACACCTTGTTTGACTTGACCTGCTCCTGAAAAACTGGACCGGTTTGAGCTAGAGTTTTCTCGTTTTGCGGCAAGGGCCACGGAGCGAGGAGCGACCATGAAGAGGTCGAAGTTCAGTGAGGCGCAGGTGGCGTTCATCCTGCGTCAGGCCGACGAGGGCGCCACGGTTGGCGAGGTCTGCCGCAAGGCGGGGATTTCCGAGGCGACGTTCTATGTCTGGCGCAAGAAGTACGCTGGCCTGATGCCGTCGGAGATGAAGCGGCTGCGTCAGCTTGAGGACGAGAACGCCCGCCTCAAGCGGATCGTGGCGGACCTGTCGCTCGACAAGGAGATGCTGCAGGACGTCATCAAGCGAAAGCTTTAGGACCTGCCAGGCGCCGCCAGCTCGTGGACTATCTGCGAGCGGCCTGGCAGGTCAGCATCCGGCGCGCCTGCGGGGCGCTCCAGGCGGAACGATCCAGCTATCACTACAAGGGCAAGCGGACCGATCCGGTCGCCCTGAAGAAGCGGATCAAGGAGATTGCCGAGACGCGGGTGCGCTATGGCTACCGGCGGATCACGGTGCTGCTCAAACGCGAGGGATGGCCGGTCAATGGCAAGAAAATATATCGGCTCTACAAGGCGTTGGGCCTGCAGCTGCGCAACAAGACGCCCAAGCGCAAGGTCAAGGCCAAGCTGCGCGAGGACCGTCAGCCGGCCGCCCGGCCCAACGATGTCTGGGCCATGGACTTCCTGCACGATCAGCTCTTCGACGGGCGCAAGATCCGCATCCTGGCGATCATCGACACCTTCAGCCGGTTCTCGCCAGCCCTGGATCCCCGCTTCGCCTACAAGGCCGCGGACGTTGTCGAAACCCTTGATCGGGCCGGCAAGGTGGTGGGTTATCCCAAGACCATACGGGTCGACAACGGCCCGGAATTTGTCTCCCGCGACCTGGATCTGTGGGCCTATCAGCGCGGCGTCACCCTGGACTTCAGCCGCCCTGGCAAGCCGACGGACAACGCCTTTGCGGAGTCCTTCAACGGCAAGGTCCGGGCCGAATGCCTGAACACCGCCTGGTTCATGTCCCTCGACGACGCCCGCTCAAAATGCGAGGCTTGGCGTAGGGACTATAATGAACATCGTCCCCATAGCGCGATCGGCGACAAGTGTCCGATCGAGCTAATGAACGGCGCCGGGCCATATGGCCCGCCCGGCGCCTGACCGGCGAGAAATCCCGGCCCGACCTGGTCCAAGGTTGGGGGCAAGGTCAACCTTGGGGCGGACTCTAATTATTTCTGGAGGAGTTTCAGGGGGTCACGTCACTTCGAATACATCGACAAGCTCGTGGAAGGCCTGGCCAATCTCAGCCCTCGGCGCATGGCCAAGCTGCTCGCCGACTGCAAGAGTGTAAAGGTCAAGCGGCTCTTCTTCTTCTTCTCCGACCGCCATCAGCATGCATGGCGCAAACGGCTCGACCCCAAGGACTTCGATCTTGGCGCTGGCAACCGCGCCCTGGTGAGCGGCGGTCGGCTTGATCCCACCTACCACATCACCGTGCCGGAGGATTTCCATGGCCTACGCTGATGTCTATGAGCGTCAGGTGCGCCTGCTCCTGCAAGCCCTGCCGTTCGTGGCGGCGTCCAAGGCGTTTGCGCTCAAGGGCGGGACAGCCATCAACCTGTTCGTGCGCGACATGCCGCGCCTGTCGGTCGACATCGACCTGACCTACGTCCCCGTCTAGCCACGCGAACAATCCTTGCCCGCGATCAACGCCGGTATGCGCCAGATCGGCGCGGCTATCGGCGCCGGCATCGACGGCACCCGCGTTAACGAGCAACGGCTAGGACCCGAGGGCGTCATCACGCGCCTCGTCGTCGTGGCAAACGGCGCACAGATCAAAATCGAGGTGACGCCGGTCATGCGTGGCTGCGTGTTCGCCCCCATCATGATGGGCGTGAGCCCCGCCGTCGAAGACAGGTTTGGCTTTGCCGAACCGCAGGTGGTTTCGTTCGCCGACCTGTAC